>CAZHDS010000124.1:0-9935 GCA_964531495.1 uncultured Ignavibacteriales bacterium | reverse complement strand
AACACCGTTCACCTTAACCTTCCTGGCTGCGCCCCGCCCCGGCATCAGGCAGTGATACTCGAAGCTGTGCTCTGCCTTCTTATACGCACCCGTGGCCACCAGTTCCGATTTACACTTCCCGGTCAATTCGAATAGCTCCAATGCCCTGATTATCCGAACCTTGTTGTTCGGATGAACCTGAGCTGCCTCCAGCGGGTCAATAGTCTCCAAACGCCGATGCATCGCCTCGGGGCCTTGTTCATCCATCTCAAGCGCAAGGCGATTGCGCACTTCCATGTCGTCCTCTTCGATCTCCACGACACCGTCAGTCAGGGCCCTCAGATAGAGACCGGTCCCACCGACCACCAGAGGCAGATTGCCCCGGCCCAGAATCTCGCCAAGGGCCGTATTGGCTTGTTCCATGAACCGGAAGGCGGTGTACCGTTCCCCGGGCTCAATGATATCGACGAGATGGAAACGAACTTTGTTGCATTCATCCGCGCTTGGCTTGGCTGTTCCGATGTCGAGGTGGCGAATAATCTGACGCGAGTCGGCCGATACTACTTCTACCGCGAACTGCTCCGCCAGGCACACCGCCACGCCGGTCTTGCCGGTGGCGGTAGGGCCACAAATAATGGGGATGGGTGACAGCTTATTCACGGCCAAACTGCCGGTCGAGGTCTTCGCGAGTAATCCTGATGAAAGTCGGGCGACCGTGAGGACAGGAGTACTTGTTGTCGCATTTCAAGAGACGTTCTAAAAGACCGGTCGCCTCGGAATCGTCGAGACGATCACCGGCCATGACAGCGGCTCGGCAGGCCATCGACTGGGCCATAGCTTTTTTGAGATCAGCACCGCTCTTCCGTTCGCCCCCGATATCGTCGAGCACAGCCCGAAGTACTTTTTCAGGGGACTTGCGCGCCAGGATAGTCGGCATCGACTCAATATTGACCATGCGGCCCCCGAAAGGCGACACTACGAACCCAGCTGCAGCCAATAGTTCGCCGGATGAATCGAATACGGCCAGTTGCTCTGGAGAAAGCTCAACCTGAACCGGGAACAGCAGGGTTTGTCCATCGACGGCGCTGGCTTCGACCCGACGCAACATTTCTTCATACAGAACACGCTCGTGGGCGGTGTGCTGATCGACGATGTACAGGTCGTCGCCAGCCTGAACCAGCAGGTACAGGTTTGAGAAACGCCCTATCATGTAGAATCCAGATGAGGGGCCAGACCCCGAGGATCTGGGTATCGGCGCCGGGGACTTTTCGGCCAAGTCCTCGGCCGGTAGTACCTCACCGGTGTCAGTATCAACGCGGACGATCTTTCCCCCGCCGGTTTCGGGAACTGTCTTGTATAGCTCGGCCAGAAATTCCGTATTGCCAGGAGCCTGATTCGTGACGCCGGGAATGACAATATCGCTCCTTCCCCGGGAATCGCCGTCGCCCAGGCCCGCACCTTCCAGATGGCCACGGGCATCGTCGCGTCTGGTTGTTCCGCCCCCAAACTTGCGCCCCACCTGGTCGGTTCCGAAGCCCGGAATAACACTATCCTGTCGCAGGGCCTCGCGCACGGCGCGGCGCACCGCCTCATGAATGTCACGCTCGCGGGAAAGGCGAACTTCGGTCTTGGAAGGATGAACATTGACATCAATCTCGGCGGGATCTACAGTCAGGCAAAGGGCACCAATAGGGTAGTTCCCTCCCGGTATCAGTTCGCCATAACCGACCCTGATGGCATGGGCGAGAACCGTCGAGAACACATAACGACCATTTATGAAAAGATACTGTCCGTAGCGATTGTGACCAGCGGCATCCGGCATACCCAGACATGCTGAGATGCGAACCACTAAGGCATCGTGCTCGATCTCAAAGAACTTCCCCTTCGCTCCCAGAAGCGATCGGACCCGCTCAGCCAGCGTTTGCCCGTCGGTGACAGAGAATATCCGCCGTCCATTGACCGTGAACGTAAAACCAACCTCGGGACTACCGATAGCCAGAGCCGTCGCCGTGCGTGACAAATACCGCGACTCAGTCGCTTCCGCCCTCAGGAATTTGCGCCGGGCCGGTGTATTGTAGAACAGATCTTGGACTTCGATCGTGGTTCCCGGAGGAGCCGCGATTGGCTTCCGCGATTGCACAACCCCAGACTCGATGATCAATTCAGTCCCAGCGGCGGCAGCCATCGATCTGGTTACCAGCCGCAACCGAGAAACACTCGCGATCGATGGCAGCGCCTCGCCCCGAAAACCGTATGAACTCAACGACTCCAAGTCATCAAAGGAGGCAATCTTGCTGGTGGCATGCCGCCCAAAAGCGATCTCAACCTGCTCCTCGAGAATTCCACAGCCATCATCAGTGATCTTGATCAGCTTGATCCCGGCTTTTTCGACCGTGATGTCGATCCGTCGCGCCCCGGCATCGAGCGAATTCTCCACCAGCTCCTTGACCACCGCCGCCGGGCGCTCCACAACTTCCCCAGCGGCAATCTTGTTCACCGCTCGTTCTGGCAGCGGCCTGATCCAGGGATTCTTCTTGTCACTCGATAATGTCATTCCAGCTCCTCCTGGAGTTCCTTGAGCAAAGCCAGCGCCTCCAGGGGCGTCATGTTGTCAATCTTCAGCTGCCGCAGCCTCTCTTCGACCACCGAAGGCTGGGGATCGAAAAGGGTTGGTTGGAGTCGTTCCTGGTAAATGCCCTTGCCCAGCTCGCTCTGGTTGAACTTGCCCGACTCCAATAGCCGCAATATCTGCTTCGCTCGACCGATCGTGCTCCGAGGAAGTCCGGCGAGTTTGCCCACTTCGATGCCATAAGAGTCGTCGCATCCGCCCGGAATAATCTGATGCAAGAACACTACCGTGTCCTCCCACTTTTTGACAGCTACCTGAAAATTGCGAATGTGGCTGTAGATGCCCGCCATGGACGTGAGCTCATGATAGTGAGTGGCGAAAATCGTGCGCGACAGATTCCGTTCGTTGATATACTCGACCACGGCCCAGGCGACCGACAGACCATCGAAAGTGGACGTCCCGCGTCCTACTTCGTCGAGCAGCACCAATGATTTCGCGGTAGCATTGTGGAGAATATTGGCCGTCTCTACCATCTCCACCAGAAAGGTCGACTGCCCCTGGGCCAGGTTGTCGAGGGCACCTACGCGGGTGAACACCCGATCAACCAGACCGATATCGGCCCTTTCGGCCGGGACAAAGGAACCTATCTGAGCCAGGATCACGATCAAGCCGATCTGCCGTAGATAGGTCGATTTTCCCGACATGTTCGGACCCGTGAGAATCACCATCCGATAATCGCTGGCGACCAAGCCAACATCGTTGGCCACAAACGAACCGGATGGCAGCACCGCCTCAATCACCGGATGCCGCCCACCGACAATTTCCAGCCGACCGTCCTCAAACAGCTCAGGCCGACAATACCCATGCTGTACAGCCAACTCGCTCAGGCCGGACACCAGATCGATTTCAGCCATAATCTGGGCCGTGCTCAACAGATTAGCGATGGACTCATCCAGAAAACTGACCAGCTCGGCAAACAGGCGCTCTTCGAGACGGAAGATCTTCTCTTCCGCCGTCTGGATCAGATCCTCGCGCACTTTCAGATCCTCGGTGATGTATCTTTCGGCGTTGACGAGGGTCTGCTTGCGAATGTAGTTATCAGGCACCTGTTCGGTGTTGGCTTTCGTCACCTCAAGATAGTAGCCAAAGACCTTATTGTAGCCAACCTTGAGGCTCGTTATCCCGGTTCGGTGGCGCTCCATTTTCTGCAGTGAGGCGATGAACACGCGAGCATCGTGGATGGAGTCATTGAGTTCGTCCAGTTCAGTCGAATAGCCGTCGCGGATTATCCCGCCCTTGCTCGCCACTAGCGGCGGCTCATCGACGAGAGCCTCCTGCACGCGACTGATGATCTCCGTGCAATCGGGCAGAGTGCCTCGCAGCTGGACCAGATGGGGACTACCAGCCCGTGTGAGCAGGGTGGCTATCTCCCGAGCCCGCGATAGCACCTGCGCAATCCCGGCCGCCTGGCGAGGACTGAGCTTGCCTATTCCGAGCCGACCGGTCAGTTTCTCCATATCAGGCAAACCGCGCATCAACACGCGCAGATCAGCCGCCAGATCGCGGTTGCGCACCAACTCAGCCACGCCCGTCAGACGCCTCTCGATAGTAACTCGATTGCGAAACGGCCGGAGCAGGTTTTGTCGCAGGCGACGGGCTCCGGCTCCAGTCTGGGTGAAATTGATCACAGAAAAAAGCGAATGCTCTTCGGTGCCAGAGGCGATGCTGCGCGTGAGTTCCAGATTCCGCACAGTGCTGTAGTCAAGCAACATGGTCTCAGTATCATCGAATCTGGTCAGGCGCGTGATGTGGCTGAGATGGTCACGGTGATTTTCTCGTAAGTACCTGTAAACCGCACCTGCGGCCGCCACGGCCAGGCGATGCTCACCAACGCCGAAGCCATCAAGCGTGCTCGTCCCAAAATGGTCATTGAGATCACGTTCGGCCGTTTTGGCATCGAAATTCCACTCGCCAAAGGTCGTGAGTTGAGGACGGTCGCCGGTTAATCCAAGCTTGTCGCGCCATGATTTGGTGTTGTCGTCGTCGGGCACAAGTATCTCGGCGGGCTCCAATACCCGCAGACGCTCTGTCACTCGGTTCGGAAGCCCCTCCTCGACCTGAAACAGCCCGGTGGTCAGGTCAAGCGCCGCCATGCCAAAACGCTTCCGGCCATCTTGATAGACAGCCGCCAAAATCATTGAATGATCGCCATCTGAGACGCCCTCGACCGTTGCCGTACCGGGCGTCAGGATCTCAACAATATCCCTTTTGACAATGCCCTTGGCCGTCTTGGGGTCTTCCACCTGCTCCACCACGACCACCTTCTCACCAGCAGCCAGGAGGCGGGCCAGATACTTGTCGCCGGCATGGTATGGTACCCCGGCCAGAGGAATGCGTTCGCCGTCGGCGCCTTGCCCGCGGGAAGTGAGCGTGATACCTAAAATCGGAGCCGCTCGCTCGGCATCGGATCCAAACATCTCGTAGAAATCGCCCATCCTGAAGAAGAGGATTTTGTCCGGATGTTTTTCTTTGATGGCGTGAAACTGGCGCATCAATGGCGTCAATGATGATTTCTTTGTGTCCCCGCTCATCGCGTGACAACCTGGAACGTTTCCCCGCGATCTCTTTCAGCGGTGGCTTTGAATGCCCGAGCGGATTCTATGTCATTGAAGTGTCCGACCATCACGACGTAGTAGTTCTTGGCGGATATCTGTTTGAGATCGATGTCAACAGCGTGGCCATATGAAGCCATCTCAGCCGCCAGACGATCGGCATTGCTTTTCACGGAAAAAACTCCCACCTGGACCGAGTATGAAGCGCCACTAACTTCGACGGCGGTATTATCGGTTGCATCGGAGGACGACAGGCCAACCATCATCTCGGTCAGAGCGTCCAAACCAACGGCTGACGGAAAACCATCGCGCAACAAATCATAGTACTTGGCAGCGTCATCGACGCGACGGTCAGAGATCGCCTCACGGGCCAACTGATAGAGAGCGACAGCTACGCCCGGCCCTTGTTTCTGACGCGACATCCGCAGCAGCAAGTCGTCCGCATTCGATTTGTCATTGCGCAGGGCCATTATGCGGGCCTTATCAATCTGCCCCCACTGCTCGGCGGCGCCATAGTCAAATAGCACTAAGTAGCGATCCGCCTGACGGGCAGCCGACGCGAGTTGTCCGGACACCTCATCCAGCCTGGTCGAAAGGCGCTGCATCTGCGAGCGATGGCGACCCGTCTCCCACATACTCAGATAGTCGGTGACGATCTTGCTTAGGTGGGCATGGTCACCCTTGAGGAAATAGTACTGGGCCAATAAGAACTGAATCTTCTCTCGATGAATGGCCGATACCGACGAACTCAAGGCAGCCTCCATCAGAGCGGCCGACTTGTCAGCATCGGTCTCGATCATGCTGGCGTAGTAAAGCATGTTCCCGTTGCGCAGAGCTGTGCTGGGCAGACTGGCCAATGAGTCTTCGGCCAGATCAAGCTCGCCGCCCACGATCAGCGAATAGATATCACCAGCAGCGACCCCAGCCCCACTGAAGATAGTCCCTATTATCAGCAGACAACATAGAACTCTCATATCGACCACCGAATCACTTTGATCAGCCGATGCCAATCAAGCTGGTATCGACGACGCCATCAGCTGCCGTCTTGATGCGCTTTTCGCGATCCTGCTCAAGAGTGCGCAAGAGAGCCTGGATTTTCGCCGGCTCCTTCTTATCGAGATAGAGCCGCGTAAGCTCAATAATAGCGGTCAGATTTTCCGGCTCATCTTCGACCAAACGAACCATGAGCTCTTCGGCCAGGTCCATCTCCCCCTTCTTCTCGTAGAACTTGGCCAGCGTCATACGCACCTTGAAATCGCGTGGAGAGTGCTTCAGGATATCCCGACAGATATCCGCGATGTCACCAAAACGGCCCAAGTCGAAAAGCGTCTTCTGGAGCCGCTCAATCGCCCGGTGCCCCTCGGAGGGTACGGCAGCGATAAGCTTATTCCAGAAATTGACGGCATCCTCGAAGCGCTCCTCGGCTAAGTATGAATCACCGACGGCCAGGTAGGCGGGAACGAATTCCTTGTCGAGCCCGATCGCCTCTTTGAACAAGACGCGAGCTTTGCGATGCTCGCTCTTCAGCTCCAGTTCCAGACCCTTCTTGTAGCGGAAGACAGCCAACGGCTTCTTGGACTTGTTGCCCTCGAGCTTCAGTATCTGCGCCGCGACATCGTGGGACTCATCCCATTGCCCCATACGCTTGTGCGTCTTGAGAAGTTGTTCGTAAGCTCGTCGGTCCTGTGGCGAAATCGAGATAAGTTCCTTGAACGCGGCCTGGGCCGTATCCAGTTCACCTATGGTGAGATAGTCAGCGCCCAGCTGATGCAAGATGGCGGCCTTCTGCACGCGGTCCAATCCAGAGCGTAGAGTGAGATCTTTGTGGACCTGCAAGGCCCGCTCAGGCTTGTTGTGCTCCCGTAGGATCTGGGCCAAGCGAAGATAGGCGTCAATGTTGTTCGTATCTGCTGCCACGACCTGGCGCAATTTGGTGAAGGCCGTTTCCGGCCGACCATCGAGCAAATCGCGAAGAGCCTCGACGTAAAGAGCCGAGTCCGTCTTCTTGCGACTGCGGAAGAATCGTTCGTACGCCAGATAGAATCCAATTGCTCCCAAGAGGAGGGCGAAAAAGACAACGAAGTACTCAGTCATATTATTCCACCTTCTCCACTAATCATCAGCAAAGGTCGAGCGGGACTTCCTCCCGCCGCTGTTATCCGCAAGTAGATCGGCCGATTCCTCAATGGGGCGGTTGCGAAGAACGGCAACCTCGGTTTCCAGAGCCCGGACTTGCCGCCGACCGCTCCTGATCAGAACGCCCTGCCGGATATACACGGAAATGAATAGAAATAGCGAGACTACCATGCCGGCCACAAAGGCCCAAAAGACTACCGTTATGAGCGGTACGCCAACGTACTTGACCCAGATCAGGTTAACATCGACTGCTTGTGTCTGGCTAGTATTATAGAATGCGAAGGCTATCACACAGACAACCACCGCAACTATCAAAATCGCTCTCAGGGCCCACATAAAACCTCCAATGTCAGACGCGGGTTTCCGGCAAGAGCTAATTGTACGACGACCGGCCCTCTCGGTCAATAACAAAAAGGCCGGCGTAACCGGCCTTCAAGCAAATTCTACTTCTTTTCCTCTGGTTCGACCCAAGTCAGCGAGCTAACTATCGCCATAATCTCGGCGTCAATCCGCTCGTAGTAGTCCCACTCGCAGGCCATGTAGAAGAGCACAATCGTGTTTCCCTTCTTGACCCCGACGATCGACGTTCCGTACTTGCCCTTCACCCGCTTGCCCCCTGCGGAAGAGGACGAAAGCGAGACACTCTTGGTGTACGATACCTGGCCGGCCCAGTGAACACCCTTCTCGCCTCCGATTTCCTTTGTCTTTCGACCGCGCGGTACCAACGACTCCCAACCTGGTTCCGGGACGAGGATCTCGAACTCCTTGAGTATTTCCTTCTTCTGATCAGACTGGGCTGACTCGCTGACGAGCGAATCGACAAACGGAAAAACGCCCAGAGTTGTCGTATCTGACCAGATCACCAGACGCGGAATCATGGTGTAGTCCTCGGCATCCTGATAATAAGCTGGCGCTTCCCACTTGTTCTGCGTCATGACTACCCGGAAGTTCTCACTTGCGGGATTGATCTTGTACTTCCAGCCCTCGTTTAGTGTGATCGAGAAACCGTGAGCGGCGTCAGTATACACGCCATCGCTCACCTTGCCAGCCTTGGCCACTTTGCGCCGGGCATCAACACTGGAAAAACAAACCAAAAGGGTCAAAGTCATCAATAGGATTCGTCTCATTGGTCACTCCTTCTAACTCGACTGCACACCACTCTATCCACAGGTAACCTCTCTCGTTATACCAACTTAGTCAAGGGAATTATCAAAAAACATCGTCCGCGTCAGTCAAATCCGATGCGACGACGACGACGACGCTCCAGATAATACGAGATTGTCGTGAATGAAAACTCGTCGAGAAGCCGTGCCAACTTCATGCCCATTATAGACGTAGATCCATAGCTTCGCAACCGCTGTAGGAAGCTCAGGCCCTGGATACGGGGCGGATCAGGATCGATTTCCCATGGGTGAAGATATACCACGACCGGCTGACCCACGCGATTCATCTGCCGAGTGATCATGCGCGTATACCAAAATGGCATGTGCCTGAGATACCCCCCGCCCGCGATTGGAAAGTTCTTGCCGAATAGGCGAAAAGTGGAAGCCGGGACTTCATACAGGTAACGATCCCCCGGAAGTTTCATGCGGAAGGTTGTTCGCGGTCCCTCAGGCATGCCGTACAGATCATGCTTGATTGGGAATATCGAGCTGTCGTACTCAAACCCGAGCTCCGCGAGCACTTCAAAGGCCCATGGGATCTTGTCATTGATCGACCAGCTCGGAGCCCGGTAGCCGCGAGGATGAACCCCACAAGCCTGGGTAATAGCATTGATTGCCCGGGAAGTATCCGCTCGAAACTCCTCTGGTGTCATAGTGTCGACCCGGCAATGACCGAAGGAATGGCAGGCTATCTCGTGGCCGTCGGCGGCTATCTGGGCGATCAGGGCCGGGAACCGTTCGGCGCACCAGCCGAGAATAAACCACGTGGCCCGGACGTCGTGGTCGCGAAACATTTGCAGTAGCCGACGAACATTGATATCCAGCGTTGAGGGCTGACTATCCCAATCGCTCAGATCCCGGCGACCCTTCAGAGCCTCGACGACAAACCACTCCTCCAGATCAACCGTCAGCAGATTGACACCATCCAGATTAGCATCTAGCATGACTATCTCTATCGAGGCGAGGCGAATTTGCCCCGGGCCCGCGTCTTCTTGCCGGATGGATGGGGGCTCGCGTCGGAGGACCCTTTCGAGCGGGCTATTACTTTGTCAGATCGACGAGGGCGGCCCTTGTATTCGTACCCGTAGTAATCGTAATCGTACTGATAAGGCAGTGCGGAGTCCATGTTGTTGAGCACAACGCCCATAATCTGATGGCGACTGGAACCAAGAATGTCGATTGCCCGCAGGACGATATCCTGTTGCGTACTGCCCGCCTTTACCACCAACAGCAAAGCATCCACTTTGGGGGCCAGCAGCATCGCGTCGGACACGGGAAGCACCGGCGCCGCATCGACCAAGACGATGTCGTACTCATGCTGAATCTTCTGGATCAGCTCACCGATCACTTCCGCATTGAGAAGTTTCGTCGGTTCGTCATGCCGCCGACCGCAAGTAATCAGATCAAGCTTATCGATCGGCGTCTTACGTATGGATGCTTTCAGATCAAAACCGTCCGAGAGAATCTCGGCCATGC
>CAZHDS010000123.1:0-9939 GCA_964531495.1 uncultured Ignavibacteriales bacterium | reverse complement strand
ACCCCGCCCCGGCACCCCGATCGGAAAATTGGCCGGCCGCAGCAGCTTGGATTGACCGGTCGCCATGTAGTCAATTATGTCGACCCGGTCCCAGATATGGTTGCCGGAAGTTTCAATGTCCACCCCGTAAGTGAAAATCTTCTGAGCCATTTCCGGGGTAACACCGAAGCCTCCAGCGGCATTCTCGACGTTGGCAATAACGTAGTCGATGCCGTGCTTCTCACGAAGCGGTTTGATCATGTGAGCGCAGGCCTGGCGCCCCGGACGGCCGCACACATCGGCTACAAAAAGGATCTTGAACAAAGCCATCAAAAATCACTTTCTAAGGTGGATTCGGTACCACCCGTTAATGTAATCGCCACGAAGACGATCACGTTCACGCCCGGCGTCACTGGCGACTGCCCGGGAAACAAGCAAAGAGCATAGGTCGGCCAGTGGAGCTCGCGGGCCGACGACATATCGATCTATTTAGCGTACTCGGTGGCTCGATGTTCCCGGATAACACTGACCTTTATCTGACCCGGATACTGCATCTCCTTTTCGATACGAGCGGCGATGTCCGCAGCCAGGATAGAGCTGGCCAAGTCATCCAGGGTCTCGTGTTCAACTATCACGCGCACTTCCCGTCCGGCCTGAATGGCATACGCTTTGGATACACCGCGGAAGCTGTCGGCTACTTCTTCCAACTGCTTCAAGCGTTTGATGTACGCCTCCAGCGGTTCGCGACGCGCTCCGGGACGGGCTCCGGACACTGCGTCGGCAGCCTGGACCAGAATCGGGTAGGGGCTGATCATCGGTACGTCGCCATGGTGCGACTCAATGGCATTGACGACGATTTCGTTTTCCTTGTAGCGCCGCATGAACTCAGTACCGATCTGAGTATGCGTGCCCTCGGTCTCTCGATCGATCGACTTGCCAATATCGTGCAGCAGTCCGCAGCGCTTGGCGAGGACATCATCGAGATCAAGCTGCGAAGCCATCAGGCCGCACAGTATTGAAACTTCCTTCGAGTGCCCCAGAACGTTCTGGCCATAGGAGGTCCGGAAATGAAGTTTGCCCAGATGTTTCAGCACATCGGCGTGCAACCCGTGCACACCCAGTTCGAAACAAGCCTGTTCGCCAGCTTCACGGACGATGACCTCCATCTCCTGGGTGGCCTTCTCGATTACCTCCTCGATGCGGGTCGGGTGAATCCGTCCGTCAACGATCAACTTCTCCAAGCTCATCCGAGCGATTTCGCGGCGCACGGGGTCGTATCCGCTAAGGATCACGGCCTCAGGCGTGTCGTCCACGATGACATCAATACCAGTGGCCGCCTCAAAGGCGCGAATATTTCGTCCTTCACGACCGATAATGCGGCCTTTCATCTCATCGTTCGGAAGGCTGACCACCGAGACCGTCGTCTCCAGGGCATAATCGGCCGCACAGCGGTAGATCGACTGGATGATAATCTCTTTGGCCTCCTTGTCGGCAGTCCGCTCGGCCTCGTCCTTGATCTCTTTTATGGTCGCTCCCGCCTGGGCCTTGGCCGCGCCAATCATGTTATCCATGAGTTGCTGCTTGGCCTCCTCGGGAGTCATCTGGGCAATGCGCTGAAGTTTTTCGTTCTGGTCGGAGATGATTCGCTCCAGGTCCTCTTCGCGGGTGATGATCCCCTTTTCCCGAGACTGAAGCGTGGACTTGAGTTGCTCCTGCTCCTTCTGGCGCTGGTCGAGAAACAGCAGCCGCTTCTCTACGCTCGCCAACTGCTCGGTGAGATGCTTTTCTACGCCGTCCAGTTCTTTGCGCTTGTTAGTGGCACGTTCTTCGAAGTCAGTCTTTCGTTTGAGCCACTCTTCCTTGGCCTCGAGAGAGGCCTCCTTGCGCTGTATCTTGACCTCATTCCGGGCCTCGGTGACAATACGCTCCGCGTCCTGCCGTGCACCGGCAAGAGCTTGCTCGCCGGAACGCTTGACCGCCGCCCGCGTCAAAAAGAATGAAGCGATGCCGGCGACAAGGGCCACCGCAACGGTTATCAGTATTCCATCAATCATGTTTCAAGTACCTCCCACCCGCCCTGAGATCGGTCAGGTGATGGCTATATTAAAAACGCAAATGGATAGAGATGTGCAGATGATCGGGGCGACTGCCCCAACTATAGCGCGCGTCGGGAGGAATCAGGAGAGAGCTTCATCAAGTAATCTTAAGAGGCCATCCGCCTTCGACTCAGCATCATCCTGAATATCATCAATCCGACAGCGCGTTTCCAGTAGTTCCGATGCGATTGACATCGCTGCGAGAATGGCGATCCGGTCACGACCGATCACCTTGGAAGACTGGGCCACGTCACGCATCTTGGAATCAACGTAATCCGCGACCTTCGATATGTGAGACGGATCGGTAACCCCAGTGATAGGGTAGTCCTCTCCGAAAATGTTCACCACAGCCTTATTTTCAGCCCGCTGTTCAGACATAATAATCCCAAAGCACGACCAACAGCCGCACGTTCCTATCCTGCTAACTGCCAAGTATTTAAGAGCATAGGAGCACTGCTGTCAAGAAAAAACTTAACTGCGTAGGTCTTCCAACTCGGAAAGATGCCCCAATATCCGCTTCAGCTTGGTCCGAACGACCTCAGATTGATCAGCCGAGTCAAGTTTCAGTGTCCGATACTCTTTCTCTAACCCAGACAGTTCCGTCTTGAGACGATCATTGTCTGAGCGAAGGCTGGCGTTCTCTTCACGGTGTCGGCTGAGATCCCCCAACAGCCTCTCGACCTTCGCCGCGATTTCCTGGATCTTTGTGTCCATCTCAACGATCCCTAATATCGGCCTTAAAGTTCTTCTTTAACGCACTAACAACTTGCGCTTGATAACCATCAACTTCCTCGCTCACCAAGTTGCCCGTCCGAGAACGATAGCTGATCGCAATGGCGATCGATTTTTTGCCGACATCAATCGGCTTGCCACGGTAAACATCAAAGACTCTGACGTCTTCGGCATGTTTCCCGGCCGCCTGCCTCACGACAGCCACGATCTCGGCGGCCGTTACGCTCTCTTCGACAACGATAGCCAGGTCCCGCGGAGCCGCCGGATAGACTGGCAGAGGCTCGAAAAAACTCAATTCGGGCGCACCAGCCATCAGGGGAGCCAAATCGACCTCAGCCGCAAAGACATCCTGCTTGATCTCAAACTTGCCGAGCTTGCCAGTGGCTACTTGACCAGCCCAGCCAAATACCGAGCCGTCGAGAGTCAAATCAAAAGAACTTCCCGCCTGAGCGAACGACTGAGGTGCAGGTGTGAAGTTGATCTCTTTCCAGCGGAAATGAGCCAACAGGGCCTGGAGTGCCCCGGAGATATCCCAGAAGTCCAACGGTCGGGGTTTGTCCCGCCAGCTCGCGGAAGTGTTACCACTCACGACCAGACTCAGGCGCTCTTCTTCAACAAACTCATCCCCGTCCCCGGGCAAATACACTTTGCCGATCTCGAACAGGCGCAGGTCCAGGTTGCGGTGAGCCAAATTGTGGCTGACGACATCCAGAGCGGTGTGAAGCAGACTGTTCCGCATAATGTTCAACTCTTCGCTGAGCGAGTTCGCCAGCCGAACCTGCGGCCGGTCCGGATTGAGCTCCGCAGCCTGTTTGCTGTCGGCCAGACCATGCCCCATGATCTCGTCAAACCCGACCCCGGTCAGCACACGGCGCATATCGCCGCGGAAGGAGTCTTGAGGGAGAATCTTCGTGAACAGGGGACCGACATTCGTTGTGGCATCCTCAATTGAGTCCCAGCCTTCAATGCGGGCTACTTCCTCAATCAGATCGATCTCGCGCTCGATATCCGGGCGAAAAGTCGGAACCGTAACCTGCCACAGATCACCAGTGGCCACGCCAAATTCGAGATCCTCGAAAATCTTCTGAATACGTTCACGGCTGATAACCTTGCCTATGATCCGATCACAACGCTCCGGCCGGAAAGCCACCTTCACAGGGTTGATCGGTAAAGGGTAACAATCGACGATTCCTCGGCAGACCTCTCCCTCGCACAGCTCCGCCAGGAGGAACGCGGCGCGATCGAGCGCAGCCACGACCCCATTCGGATCGACGCCTCGCTCAAAACGATAGGAGGCATCGGTGCTCAGGCCCAATACGTTGCGCCCTTTACGAGTCACCGACGGATTGAAATAGGCCGCTTCCAGCAGGATATTTGTCGTATCGCCCTCGACCTCAGAATCCTGACCGCCCATAATACCACCGGCCGCCACACTGACCTGGCCGTTAGTAATCATTAGCACTCGGTCGTTAAGCTCATGCTGGTTACCATCAAGGGTCGTGAACTTCTCTTTGTCATGAGCCCGTCGGACCACGACTTCGCTACTTCCAAAACGATCCAGATCGAAAGCGTGTAGCGGGTGACCACATTCGAGCATCACGAAGTTGGCAATGTCAACAGCGTTCGAGATTGGTCGCACACCGGCCGTGAGAAGCTTCTGTTTGAGCCACCAGGGCGACTCGCCAACCTTAACACCCCGAATTACGCGGGCGGCATAGCGCGGACAAGCATCGGCATCCTCGATACTTATCTTCACGAAATCTGACGCCGCCTGGCCAGACTCCTTTAGCTCAAACTGAGGTCGCTTGAGCGCGACTCCTCCCAAGGCTCCCAAATCACGGGCGATACCGATCGCGCTGGTGGAGTCGGGACGATTGGGCGTAAGCTCGAACGTCAGAATATGATCCTGGTAATCAAGATACTCCGCCACCGGTTTTCCGACCGGAGCATCATCCGGATACACGATCGTGCCAGCATGATTATCGCTGAGGCCCAGTTCACGCTCCGAGCAAATCATGCCGTATGATTCGACACCACGGATCCTCGCCTTCTTGATTTTCAAGCCACCCGCGAGAGCCGCGCCAACGGTTGCCACCGCGACCTTCTGGCCAGCCGCGACATTGGGCGACCCGCAGATGATCGAGAGTGTCTCGGAGCCCACGTCAACCGTGGCGAGACGGATCTTGTCAGCCCCTTCGACCGGCTTGAGCTCGGTCACCTGCCCCACCACGACCTTATTCATGTACCTGTCAGTAGCTTCTATCTCTTCGCAGGCAGTACCGCTCAGGGTCAGGCGCTCGCCCATCTCTTCCGGGGACCAGTCGAGGCCGGTCAGCTCGCAGAGCCAGTTGTATGATATTTTCATGGTTAGATGAACTGCCTCAGGAAACGCACGTCACCATTGTAGAACAAACGAATGTCATTGATCTTGTATTTCAGCATGGCCGGTCGTTCCACGCCTACGCCAAAGGCGTAGCCACTATATTTTTCGGAATCAATGCCAGCCATTTCCAGAACGTTCGGATCGATCATACCGCAACCGAGGATCTCCAGCCAGCCCGAGTGCTTGCACACTTGGCACCCCTTGCCACCGCAGAGAAAACACTGGATGTCAACTTCGGCCGAAGGTTCCGTGAACGGAAAATAGGAGGGGCGGAACTTGAGTTTCAGATCTTCTCCAAAGAACGATTTACAGAACGCCACCAGAGCACCCTTGAGGTCGGCCAGGGTCACCCCCTCGTCAACCAGAAAGCCATCGACCTGGTGAAAGGCAACATGCGCTCTGGTCGAGATGGCCTCGTTCCGGAAGCAGGCTCCCGGCGTGATGATCTTCACGGGCGGCGTTCGGTTCTCGAGGACCCGAGCCTGCACCGGCGTGGTGTGAGTCCGCAGCAGTCGGCCTCCCTCAACAAAGAGAGTATCCTGCATATCCCGGGCCGGATGATCCGGCTCAAAGTTGAGCGCCTCAAAATTATAATAATCGGTTTCGATATCTGGGCCATAGGCGATCTCAAAACCCATACCGTAGAAGCACTGGCAAATTTCATCGATCACCTGGTTGGTGATGTGGATCGCCCCCTGTTGGGCGTAGGTGCCAGGCAAGGTCGGGTCGAGGCCGGTCGGCGCAACACCGCCGGTGAATTTCTCCTCAGCGGATTGGAGAAGAGCGGCGACTTCAACGCGGATTTTGTTGGCCCCGCCGCCAGCCTCCTTACGCTCGTCCATCGGCAGATCTTTGACACCTTTCAGGATGGCCGTCAGGCGACTCTTGCGCCCGAGGTACTCCACCTGAAGGTCCTTAACCGAAGCGAGCGAATCAGCCTTGCTGATTCGCTCTAGAGCTTCTTCTCTTATCTGGCAAAGTTCGTCCAGAATAGACATTTCACCTTCTTCAGAATCAGTTTCCAGCGGCAATCTTGGCCAGATTAGTAAACGTGGCCATATCGCGGGCAGCGATGTCCGCCAGGATCTTGCGATCTAGATCCACGCCAGCCTTCTTCAGCCCAGCGATGAAACTGGAATAATTGGTATCGCACATTCTGGCGGCGGCTGAGATGCGCGCAATCCAGAGGGCGCGAAAGACTCTCTTTTTGTTACGACGATCACGATAGGCATATTTCATGCCCTTCTGGACCGTCTCAAGGGCGGTGCGATATAGAGTACGTCGACCGCCGTAGTTCCCCTTTGCCTTCTGGAGAACCTTTTTGTGACGCCGATGCGCGGCGACGTTATTTTTTGCTCGTGGCATTTCGATAATCTCCTAAGTAGCCTGGTCGGCCGTCTCTAATAGGGCAACATGGCCCTTACGCGCGGTAAGTCCGCCTTAGAGACCAATCCGGATTTGCGCAACTGACGCGTGCGCTTGGGACTCATCTTGGTCAGGATGTGCGTCTTGTAAGCCTTGAACCGCTTGATTTTGCCGGACGCCGTTTTCTTGAATCGCTTCGCAGCGCTTCGTCTGGTCTTGATCTTTGGCATTACCTTCCTTCTTATCTAATATCAAAACATATTATTCAGTCTGTTCGGTCTCGGTCTCGACTTCGGCTTCCTCAGGTCTCCGCTCGGCCCTTTCTTCGCTCTTGGCCTGAGCCTCGTCCTGATCGGTCTTGAGCTGCTTAATGATTTCTGGTCGTGGTCCCAGAATCATGCTCATGTGACGACCCTCCCGCTTCGGCGGGGACTCAACTACGGCAATATCGGCCATATCTGCTGCAACTCGCTCAAGCAATGTCTTGCCATGCTCCGTGTAGGCCAACTCGCGACCACGAAACATCACGAAGGCCCGTACCTTCGAGCCGGTCGAGAGGAAATCGCGGACATGGCGGGCCTTGAACAGATAATCATGCTCATCGATCTTGGGCCGATAACGCATCTCCTTGAGCTGGAAGCTATGCTGGCGCTTTTTGGCCAACTTATCCTTTTTCGACAACTCATACTTGAACTTGCCGTAATCCAAAATTCGACACACCGGCGGACGGCTGTTCGGTGAAACTTCCACCAAATCCATCTCCTGTGCGTTGGCTTGCTCCTGAGCTTCGTTGATCGGCACAATGCCGAGCTGCTCACCATCAGACCCTATAAGTCTGACAGGGGATAACCGTATCTGCGAATTTATTCGCAAGGCCTTGCTGCTTATGAAATGACTCCTCGTCTAACAAATTGCCGACTAGTGGTCCTCAAGGCCCTTGCCCTCGACTTCTTCCGTCAAGAGCGCTATAGCCTCATCAACCTTCATTACGCCCTGATCTCCGGCGCTGTGCTTCCGCACCGCCACGGCGTCGATCTCGGCCTCTCGGCCTCCAACGACGAACATGTACGGCACCTTCAACAGCTCAGCATCACGAATCTTAGAGCCAATCTTCTCCGAGCGAACATCAACTTCCGCCCTAATCCGGACTTGCTTCAGACGGTCCACGACCTTCCGAGCATAATCATTAAGATCGTCTGTAATCGGTAGCACCTTGACCTGTACCGGCGCCAGCCACAATGGGAAGTTGCCCGCGTAGTGCTCGACCAGACATCCAAAAAAGCGTTCGATGGAACCCAGCAGGGCCCGATGAATCATATAGGGGCGCTTCTGCTGTCCATCCTGGCCAATATAGTGTAGATCGAACCGTTCCGGCAAGGAAAAATCAAACTGGATAGTAGAACATTGCCAGTCTCGACCCAAAGCATCTCGGATTTTGATATCAATCTTGGGACCGTAGAACGCGCCACCGCCCTCATCGACCTCATAAGCCAGGCCAGCTTTCTCGAGCACCTTAGCCAGACCCGCTTCGGCCCGATCCCAGTCCGCCTGATCACCGATCGCCTTTTCAGGACGGGTCGAGAGGTAGATTGAATAGTCCGAAAAGCCAAACGACCGCAAAATATACAGGCAGAAGTCCAGCAACCAGGTCAGTTCGTCCTCCATGCCCTCCTGAGTCACGAAATGGTGAGCGTCGTCCTGAGTAAAGCCGCGCACCCTCATAAGTCCATGCAGGACACCCGTCTTCTCGAAGCGATAGACGGTTCCCAGCTCGGCCCAACGAGCGGGCAGCTCACGGTATGACCAGCGCCGCGACTTATACATCGAAACATGGAAAGGACAATTCATCGGCTTGAGCTGGTAGAACTGACCCTCCACCTCAACCGGCTTAAGCATGTCATCCGAATAGAAGTCAGCGTGACCACTCTGGACCCAGAGATCATGGAGGGCAATATGCGGCGAGAAAACCAACTCGTAGCCTGCCTTCAGATGCTCTTCCCGCCAGAAATTTTCTATCTCGTTGCGTATTCGCGCTCCCTTGGGGAGCCACAAGACCAGACCAGCGCCGACATCATTGTTGATCGTATAGAGCTCAAGCTGCCTGCCCAGCACACGATGGTCGCGCTTTTTCGCTTCCTCAAGGCGCTCAAGATATTCCTCGAGCATCTTCTTCTTCGGGTAGGAGACACCATATATGCGTTGCAGCATGGCCCGTTTTTCGTCGCCCCGCCAGTAAGCCCCCGAGCTCGAAACCAGCTTGAAAGCCTTAACATATCCTGTATTGGGTAGATGGGGGCCCAGACAGAGATCTTCAAAATCGGCCTGAGCATAGAAGCTGACGATGTCGTCTTCCAGATCTTCCAGGAGCTCTGCTTTGTAGACGGCACCTTCGGAACGAGCGGCAACCAGGGCTTCTTCCCGTTTCATCTCTCGACGAGTGAATTTCGCCTTGCCGGCGATTATCTTCGACATCTGCTTTTCGATGCGCTCGATATCCTCGGGGGTAAAGGGCTTTTCTACGTCAAAATCGTAGTACCAACCTTCGTCGATAGGCGGGCCAATGGCTAGCTTGACTTCGGGGAAAAGCTCCCGTACCGCCTGAGCCATAATGTGCGAACTGGAATGCCAGAACACTCTCCGTCCATCGGCGTCGTTAAAAGTCAGGATCGCGACCTGAGTATCGCCTTCAATAGGTGCCAGCAAGTCGGCCACGCGCCCATCGCGCTGCACCGCCACAGCGGCATTGGCCAAGCCTGGCGCGATAGATTTGGCAATATCGAGACCGTTCACACCGGCATCAAACTCACGTACTGAGCCATCGGGAAATGTGATCTTGATCTTACTCATGCTCGTCACTCACTCGGTCCAAAGCAGAATGCGGATCGCAACGGTCTACATTGGGCCGCCGAAACCCGCGCAGGTTCAAAAATGGTGGGCGATACTGGAATTGAACCAGTGACCCCTTGCATGTCAAGCAAGTACTCTAACCATCTGAGCTAATCGCCCACACCAAGACCAACCCGAACTATCCCCTTAGGGTGATTCAGATTGTCGTGACATTATATGGCGCGGGCTCTTTCTGTCAAGAGAAAACTTGCCCAGGTGCGCAAAAAGCCTTCTGGCTATCAACAAGTTATCGGGATTCTGTGGGGCCGGTGGTCTTGGGACCAGATGATCGGAACGGCAACTCTACTGATTGGATATGCCAGCCATTTGCATGAACGTTTCGGCCTTGACGTATTCGTCTCTCAGCGTCGCCATGTGCGCTTCCATGTCGGCCTCAGTCAACCCCAGATGGTCTGCCACTCCCTCGGCCAAGTGGCCGAGCCCCTGAGATGCTCCGGAGCTGGGAAAGGCCTGCCGCGCCAGGAAGCTGGCACCGTT
>CAZHDS010000122.1:0-9947 GCA_964531495.1 uncultured Ignavibacteriales bacterium | reverse complement strand
AGCGTCGGCCGGAAGAGCGGGAACGCGCCGAGGTCATGAATCAGAATCTGCTCGGCAAGTTTGCAGAACCGCATGACCGTCGCCGAGTCGGTAGAGTTGGCGGCCGTGTTGATGTAGGCGTCGGCGAGATCCATCGCCTCCTTCTGCGATCGTGTGCGTGGTTCATTTTCTGCGAGCAGATCGTGAACCGCACGAAGAGTTGACCAGGGTCTGTCAGAGTTGATGGGGACGTAGACGATTTGGATGTCGGCGTCGGCAGCGTCCGTTACTTCCGTCCGGACTTTGTCTCTCGAAAGCAAATCAGCCATGTACTCCGCGGTGCCATCCAGACTCGGATCCGTCGACTGGAGTGTGACACTCTCGGGGCGAGGCGATAGCTGATACAATAGTTGGCGTCCTCGTTCAGGATCGAATGGATATGGCCTGGTGGTCTGCCCTTCGTTATTCCATAATGACTCGGAGCTGCGCGCGTCGTCACCTGAAGACATGTGCGTTAGGACCGGAGCCCCGCATCGATAGTAGAGCGATGTGGTAAGGATGCCTTCCTCATTCGACACGATCGATAGATTGGGTATCATCGCCGCAATGAAAGGCGCATGTGAAGTCAGTGCACCACGTTCTACTCCGTCGAAATGCCCTTCATGAAACGCTGCAGCTACGTCATAGCTACATGACTCATGATACAAGGTCTGACCACGCCAACTCGGCGAAATGCACCCGGTGCAGCCATTGCGACATCCGTACACTTTGCACATCACGCCCTCGAAGCCGGAGCGCTGGCCCTGGTCTTCCGGCATGTACAACTGAAACAGAGCCTTACTGCTAGCCCCCACGAGCTTTACCCAGACACCTGACACACTATCCGCCTCCGCAGTCTCTACAAGTGCCAAGCAGCTGTCCTGCATAGCTGGCATCGAATCGATTGGGTTCGAATAGCTCACGCCAATCGTAGATTCCTCGATGCGGCCAGTGGCGAGAGTATCGTCATCACATATGATCGCGTACTTGCTGTGCTGGAAAACGAGGTCGTCCTCGCCGACCGAGAAGTACAAACGGTCGTTCTTGATCTGAAGTAGATCGCATTCGATCCATCCGGCCTGAATGACCGGCACGAACGCGATCATCGCTATGAGCGTTGTTAGTAGTCCTGTTTTCATAGTCTTCGTTTTCCCCCTGCTTTCATGTCATCCTCGCGCCAGTGGATTCCCGCTTTCGCGGGAATGACATTGATCGATACCATTGAAACAAACAACCCTCTTCCATGTCATCCTCGCGCACGCGGGGATCCAGTCCTTCCCGTCGGACAATCCAACGTCGGGCACCATAAGACACACTCTGTGTGCCCGCTTTCGCGGGAATGACGCTATCTGGAGCCTCAAGTCTTCCGACCCTCTCGCTCGGCAGCAGCCCCTTTCGGTGTCAGGACAGCTAGTCCGAATCGATCCGAAGGAGAAAGACACACGACGTGTGTGTGTCTGTTCTGACACATCTATCTTATTAAACGGCTGAGACCTGCAAAATGTCCAGTGAAAAGCGTGTGTGTTATGACACACCTTCATGTCCCGCCGGGACAGCGTCGATAGCGAAGTCGTTGCACAACAAGGTACTATGCGCCTGGCACAGGGATTGATATACATTTCGGCAGATGACACCACTTAATCAAAAGGAGACAGTCATGAAGACAAAAACTACTCTCACAAGCTTGATCGCCCTGATCATGGTCGCCTCGATGGCCATCGCCGGCTGCAGTGATGATGAGACCCACGGCAGCAGCCTGACGCAGGAAATAGTCGACTCAGTAGCCGACGCGGTGGCTGACAACCTGGCCGAAGCGATCGTCGAACCGGCCGCTCCGGAAATGGCCGAGATCACCACGGTCGCTGATGCAGCACCGGTGGTGTCGCCCGATACGGCACGAGCGGCGGGGGACATGGTGCTGGTCGGCCAGAAGTTGTATTCCGTTTTCGATGGCGGCGTTGCTATCTACGATTTCACGACGAAAGAAAAGACGGTGCTTTCAATCGAAGAGAAGCTTGAAGCAATCGCGGTCCAGCAAGGCACTATCTACGCCGGTGGTGATTACCTCTATGTCGTCGCCGAGGATGGTTTGCAGCGGTTGGACTTCGAGTTCGAGGGCGTCATCAATTGTCTTGAGGTCCATGGTTTCGCGCTCATGATCGGTACCGAACGGGGATTGTACTCCAAAGGTCTGTTAGGACGCGAGAAACTTATCGACGATGTCGCCGTGACGGCTCTGGCCTCACAGGAAAATAGCCTGTGGGTCGGCACCGATGGCCAGGGGCTCTTCACCTGGGATGGGGATGAGTTTCGCAAACGTTTCCTGCTGCGCGATGAACACATGTTCGACACCGTGCGTGCCCTTGACTATCAGCATAACCATCTGTACGTCGGCACCAGCAACGGTTTTCATATCTACAACGGTGGCGCCTGGCAGAATATTGATATCGCCGATGGTCTGCCCACCAACGCCGTCACCGCCATCGACGCCTCCAACTGGGTCGTGTATGTTGGCACCGAAGCCGGCATGGTCAGTTGGTTCGGCGGTACCATCGAGCCGGTGGAGCAATTCGCGGGTCAGTATGTGACAGCTATCAAAACTCGGGGGAGGAATATCATGGCGGCAACCGGCCGGGAGGGGATTCTGATGAAGTCTGGCCGGATGGTCACGACCCTGGTCGATCCGGAGGTTGAGGAAGGGAGGGCGGAGGTCGCTGTCAATCAGTGATCGTGACACCTGACGACCGATCGATCCAACGCCCCCTTTTCGGCCCACCCACCGGAAGGGGGGCCACTTCGTGGCGCTTGTCTGGGAAGGTGAGGTTGGGAGGTGGCCACAATGGATCACAAAGCAGACTGCGGGACATGTTGCTTATCACGGACAGCGTCTTCGTAATGGCCTTCCGATATGCACTATGTCCGACTTATCGTGGATGTAGGCTGCTGTCCTCCGAGGACGTTTGCCGGCCAGTCTTAGTCTTCAATGACTGTAGCCACTTGTCCATACACTCATAGAGCTTGGCCGGCATGATCGGTTTGCTGGCGTAGTCGTCCATTCCGGCATCCAAGCACTCCTCACGGTCCCCTTGCATAGCGTTTGCCGTCATGGCGATAATCGGAATACGAGCTCCACCGGTATCGGTTTCCCACCGGCGAATCTCACTTGTGGCTTCCAATCCGCTCATGATTGGCATCTGAACATCCATGAGCACCAGGTCAAAGTCACCAGACTTCGCCTTCTGGACCGCAGACTGCCCATCCTCGACGCAGACGACATTGTAGCCGCGCTTTTCAAGGAGCTTCATTGCCAACACTTGATTGACCTTGTTGTCTTCTGCTAGGAGGATGCGAGCACATCCGCACATCTGGGGATTCGTTTGGGCAACGTCAGCGTTGCCGTGGTCGATGGCTTTCGGCGCTGCATCTTCTGAGATACTCACTGTCGGCAAGCATAGAGCCTCGATCACGTCATTGTAGAGGGCTGACTGCTTAATCGGTTTGCGATGGAATGACGTAGCACCGGCTGCTTTGGCCCGGGCGGAGTCACCTGCATCGTAAGACGAACTCAGGAGGATAACCGGCGCTGCATCAAACCATGGTGCCGCCCGAAGCTCTTCAAGGACACCGAACCCATCCATTTCCGGCATCATTACGTCGAGTAGGATCAGACGGAACGGCCGTCCCTCGTCGGAAGCGGCCGCGATTGCTTCCATGGCAAGTTTTCCATCGCTGGCGACCTCAGGAGATAATCCCCAGTTGTCAAGCAACGTTGTAAACAGGCTCTGGTTGGTAATATTGTCATCCACGACCAAAGCGCGCAGGCCGGACAGATCTGGGTATTCCGCTGGCCTTAGCCCTGGCTGGAGAGGCTCCCCGGTCTGCAGCTTGATTGTGAAGTGAAATGTTGTCCCAGGTCCTCCCACGCCAGTACGATTGGTTGGGCTCTCCAGCCAGAGTCGTCCTCCCATCATTTCCACCAGTCGCTTGGAGATAGTCGTTCCTAATCCTGTCCCGCCGTACTTTCGTGTAGTAGACCCATCCACCTGGGCAAAACTCTCGAAGATGGCGTCCTGTCTGTGAGCTGGTATACCTATTCCTGTGTCGGCGATGCTGAAGTGGAATTGACTACCGTCCGGCTTCCCTTCGAGCTCGACTTGCAACACGACCTCGCCTACATCGGTGAACTTGACGGCATTGCCAACAAGGTTTACCAACACCTGGCGCAAGCGGCCCGCATCACCGACCAAGTATTTGGGTACGATCGGATGAACAAATGAAACCAGTTCGAACTCTGCATTGCGGGCGTTGAACGCCAGTGGTTCGATCGCCGATTCAATTGCCTCTTGGAGACTGAAGGTCGTCGGATCAAGTTCTAATTGGCCAGCTTCGATCTTCGAGAAGTCCAGGATGTCGTTGATTACGCGCAGGAGGCTGTCGCCTGAGGATTTGACCATCAGCAGGTACTCGCGCTGTTCATCGGTTAGAGTAGTGCCCAGGGCAAGATCTGTCATGCCAATGATACCGTTCATAGGGGTACGGATCTCATGGCTCATGTTGGCCAAGAATTCACTTTTGGTCCGGTTGGCCGACTCGGCTCTACTCCTGGCATCTTCAAGTTCTAATACTGTCTCGCTCAGGCGAGTAGCGATCTTCTCCTGCGCATCCTTGGCCGCCTGGAGTTCGACATTCCTCAGCCTGTGAATCTGGGCATCGTTTATGGCCTTTTCAGTCTCGTGCATAACATGCAGCGCCTTGACATGTTGATCTGCCCTCTCGTTGAATACTTCCTTTTCCAGGCTCGTGTGTTTTTGGTAGTGAAAGAGGGCAAGCGCACAATCACCTTCGCGCTCATATAGGTCAGAGATGCTTTTGTGACACATGAATTGCTTGGGCTTGGCATCGATTTCTTCTGCAGTCTTGAGACCCTGACGATAGTATTCATGAACCTTATCGCCTCGCCCCCCTTGCAGAGCGCAGGTTTCTCCCAAGTTATGAAGCGTATCGACGGCGGACACTCTTATGTTCAGTGTCAAAGCCCATTCGAGTGCCTGCTCAAAAAACTCAATCGCCTTCGAGTAGTCGCTCATGCTCTTGTAAATCAGACCAATAGTATCAAGAACATGGGGCATGAGCCGCTTGATATCTAGCTTCTTGCCCAATTCGTAGCTCTCAAAGGCGTACACCAACGCCGCTTCGTAGTCCTTGGCGGCGTCCAACGCTACCGCATAGTTGTTTAGGCCGAAGCCATAAAACGAAGTATCTTTCTGAGCCAATCTCAGGGCCTCTTTGTGATGAACGATAGCTTGCGTATGCTCACCAATCTCAGTGTAGACCATACCGATATAATCGTGAGCCTTGGCGCAAAGAATCTTGTGTCCAATGTCGCTGGCAATGGCAAGAGCCTTTAGGCCGTTGTCCAGCGCCATAGGATAATTGCCCAAGCGGTGATGGCAGTATCCGCAGCTCAGGAAGGCATGCACTCGGATCTCCAGATGCTCGATGTCGCGATCTTCAAGCGAGAGCAGTTCTAGACCTATCTGCATGCCACGGACATACTCGCCGATCGCTGGATACGCCCGGCAGAGATTTCGCTGACTGTATATCTTGCCTGTACGATAGTGATCGGTCTCGTACTTACCCGTGGTGGACAGTTTGTAAGCTTCTTCGCTAAGCTCGATCGATCTCAAGCTGTCGAAGTCCAGTATGCCAAAAGCGAGCTTGATGAGAGCATCAATTCTGTCCTCGGCGCTTGTGGCCTCAGACAGTTGCCGCTCCAGGTCGTTTATCGCGTTCTCCATGAAGCTCTTCCCGATTCTTGCGCCGCACATTCCGAGTCTGGATCAGGGCGATCCTCGCGACCGTCCGTTCCATATGATATTCCCTGAGCGCATCTTTGTCATTAATCTGGCCCGTAGGCCTTTTCATAAGTTATCGGCAAGTAGCTGAAGGACTTGATCCCTTGGGTAGGGCAGGAGAACGAATGGCAGCTGGATACTGAGGAAGCCCAGGCCATTGCCCCCTGCTCTTTCACCCGCCCGGAAGGGGGGCCACTTCGTGGCGCCTTTATGGGAGGGTGAGGTTTGGATGTCGCGGAGAGTTTGCTCTCGCGGTCTGGCGTCCTCTGTTGTATATTTGGCTGCAACGGTCCAATCAACCGAATTACGAGAACCTTTCCCGGGGGAATTATGCTCTCGACAAAACGAATCATGAATCGTGCTCTGCTACTCTCGATCCTTGTCTGCTGTCTCAGTGGACAGGCAGTTGCCGAGGATGGCGCGCCTACAGCGCCGACTACAGACTCATCGGCAATCGAGTGGGTAAGGCACCATGCTATTCCGCTTACATCCGATGATCCGGCGTCAGACAGTGACGATCTCATGTTCCTGAAGGATCTGGTAGGTGATGCTCGCGTAGTTTCCCTGGGCGAAGCAACGCACGGTACCCGCGAGTTCTTCAGGATAAAACATCGGCTGGTCAAGTTTCTCGTTGAGGATATGGGATTCACTCATTTTGGCATAGAAGCCAGTATGCCAAACTGCCAGGCCATCAACGACTATGTTCTCAAGGGCACCGGTGATCCCGAAGAGGCTTTGCACAGGCAAGGGTTCTGGACCTGGGACACTCAAGAGATACTTGCATTGATCGAGTGGATGAGACTCCACAACCGGAACACTTCTGACGGGCACAAGGTGCGCTTCTTTGGCTATGACATGCAGAATCCGCGCGCGGCCGCCAGAATTGCGATCGAGTTTGTGGAAATGTCCGACTCGTCAGCAGGCCGACCACTCAGACAACAATTCGACAGACTCTTTCCGGACAACGGTCTCAATTTCTGGCAGGTCTACGAGGAGTATTCGCCTTCCGAGAGAGAGAGTCTCCGACAATTCACGGTATCATTGATCAGCACTATCGATCTCATGAAAGGGGACGGCAGTGCTTTGCCGACCGGTATTGACTGGTCCCAGGCCAGGCTCTACGCCAATGTTTCCAGTCAGTGCGAGAAAATGATGCGAATGGAGAAGGAGTTCCAGCCGTCCATAGGTGTTCTGGAGTGGTATCGCATTTATGACATCTTCGTCGAGTCGGCTTCGGGCTTAGCCGACATGCTGACCCGAGTTGGCTCGCCAGTGGCGGATTCATTGCTGATCTATATCACGCAGATACAAGAGCCGAGGATCTTTGAGAAATACGAAGACCTTGAGTCGGATCAGGAACGACAACAGTGGAAGGATCATGCGGCTCGGCTCGTGTCTTTCCTTACCAGCAGCCAGACGCATTGTGTCGCAGAGGCCGGGGACAGTGCATACAAGGCCTCCTGCAGCGCCGCTCAGGATATTGTATTGGCGTGGCAATGTTTGGATGAATATGCGGCCATGCCTGAAGCACGTCCCAATATACGCGATCAGGCGATGGCGGAGAACATTGCATGGACATTGGATCAGGCTGGCAGCGGTGCAAGAATAGTACTCTGGGCCCACAATCTTCATGTCATGCGGAAGCCTGAGGATCCCGGATACGGTTCGATGGGGAATGAGCTGGAGCAGAAGTACGGCGACGACCATTTTGTAATCGGCTTCTCGTTCAACAGAGGTTCGTTTCAGGCAGCCTTCATGGATGTCGACGCGAGCGGTAACTACACTCAGAAACTGGGCCCCTTTTCCGTAAAAAGGGCTGACGACGGAACCATCCCGTGGCTTTTTGCTCAGGTCGAGCTACCTCTGTTCTTCATCGATCTGAGAGACATTTCCTCGGCGGGTGCAGCGGCTTGGCTGTCGGACGCACGGCCGATGCGGGCCATCGGGGCCGGGTACTCCAACGACGACATTCAGAAGTACTTTGAGTCGGTGATCCTTCCGGAGCACTTTGACGCGGTCATCTTCGTGGATTCTACGTCGGCCGCCACGCCCAGTGAGAGGACCAGAGTGAGATTCAATGTCTCTGGTCCCTGAGCAACCGGTTGACAATAGGGCTCACCTGCTCTGCCAACAGGATCTACTCCGGCTTGATCGTATAGTCGAGGCCGCTGCAGGGTTTCCCGAACAGTCGACACATCGCAATGACCTGCCCCTGGTGCTGATAGATGTGAACCTGCGTACGAGTGATGACATGCACTGGCGCGAGCATGACTTCCTTCTTCTGCCAGGTGATCATCATGCGAGCTGTGTCAAGATCGGACTCGGACGCATTGTTGATGTGTGTCCGGGTAAGATCTAGTACTTCTTCCCGATACTTCTCCAGGGACGCCACAGTCGGAAAGCTGTCGGCGTTTTCGTCGACGTCGATGCGTCCCTCAATAACGCCCAGCCAGTATCTCTCAGCTTCTATCATGTGGTGCAGTTGCAGGCGCATAGAGGGAATGCCGTACTCCTCAACTTCCCGATTCAATTCGTCGTCTGAAAACTGGCGGCAATGCTTGAGCAAGCCTTCAAAGCTTCTATGGGTGCGAGCGTGCAGATCGAGTAGAAACTCCTGAGTATTCATGAAAACTCTCCTAATGGGTGCGTCGTTTTGAACAAACTAACGCGTGAGTCTCCACCTGACAATCACAATGTTAGAAGAGTGACTACGTCACTTGCTCAGGGCGAGTTTGTTGATCTTGCCGGATTGGTGCTTCGGCAAAGAGTCAATCAACTCAATGTACTTGGGCACCTTATGAACCGGCAGCGTCAGTTTGCAGTGATTGATGAAGTCAGGGCCATCCGACTCGGTCTCGTCCCTTAGCACCACAAAGGCCTTGATCGCTTCGCCCAGGATATCGTCCTCGACCCCGATCACCGCAACCTCTCGAGCGGCCGGATGCTCTAAGAGGCATTCCTCGACTTCACGCGCGCTAACCCGGTTGCCACCGACCTTGATGATCTCTTTCTTCCGGGACACCACCCAGAAATAGCCATCGCTGTCGCGCCGCGCCAGATCACCGGTCAACAGAAGGCCATCGCGAAGCACTTCGGCTTCTTCGCCGGGCTGGTTCCAGTAGCCCAGCATGACGTTTGGCCCGCTGACGACGATCTCCCCCACCGTGTCGTCGGGGCAAGTCGTACCCGTTTCATCAACGACCCGAATATCGACTCCAGGGACGGGAATCCCGATTGAGCCCAGTTTTTCCGTAAGCCGATCCGGCGGAAGCCACGTGACGCGCGGGGAGGCTTCGGTCTGGCCGTACATGATGAACAGCTGCTTGTCGGGAAAGGTAGCCATCGTGCGCCGGATGACCTCGGGGGCCATCGCCCCCCCGGCTTGAGTCAGATAACGCAGGTCGGGCAGGCTGGTTGTATCGAAACCGTTTTTGCCTAGAAGAAACATGAAATTGGATGGTACTCCGGAGAAGCCGGTCACTTTCTGCGTCGCCATAGTCTTGAGGATGACCTGCGGAAAAGCGAAACGATTGTCGATCACGATACGACCGCCAGTCGTCAGATGGGTCAGCATCAGCGAGTTGCCATAGATATAGTAGAACGGAAGAATCTGCATGACTGAGTCGGTCTCGGTCAGCTCCAAGTACTCGACTGTCGCGATTGTGTTGGAAACAAGATTGCGATGCGAAAGCATCACGCCTTTGGGCGTGCCGGTACTTCCCGAAGTATAGAATATCGCTGCTAACTCATGAGGGACAATCGGCATATTGTCATGTTTCAGATCATCGCGCCGTACTTCCTCGGGCAGATCGTTCAGGATATCATGGAAAGACCGTCCGGCGTGCACCTCTCTCGAAAACATCTGCGAGGCGAGGGCCCCATCGCTGGACTGCAGCAGCTGGTCGGATAGCACCAGATTCACGGAGCTATCGGCGGGCAGGATCAGTTCGATTTGGCGGGCAAACTTGGCCTGTATGATCAGAGCGTGGGCCTGGCAATCATTCAGAATATAGGCGATCTTGTCCGGCTTGAGAGAACTGTCGAGCGGAACCACAATATGACCGGCGGCGGTTA
>CAZHDS010000121.1:1301-9949 GCA_964531495.1 uncultured Ignavibacteriales bacterium | reverse complement strand
TTGCCGCCCGTTCATTGCACCAGCTATCGGCTCGGGCCAACCGCCCCTTCATAAAAGTCAATTGCGCGGCCATTCCTCGCGATCTCCTGGAGGCGGAGCTTTTCGGATACGAGAAGGGTGCCTTCACCGGTGCGCACAAGAACAAGCAGGGGCGCTTTGAACTGGCCGACAAGGGCACGATGTTTCTCGACGAAATCGGTGACATGACGCTCGAGTTGCAGTCCAAGCTTCTGCAGGTTCTCGAACAGCAAGAATTCGTTCGCGTGGGCGGGATCCATAATATTCGCGTCGATGTTCGGATAATCTGTGCTACCAACCGGAACCTTGAGTCAGCTATCCAGGAACAGAGCTTCCGTGATGACCTGTTCTATCGGCTGAACGAAATTACTCTGCTTCTGCCGCCTTTGCGGGAACGGCCCGACGACGTATCCCTTCTGGTGAGCCACTTCCTGACAAAGTACAGCGGTCTCTATTCCAAGGAATTGACGCCTCTATCCCCCGAAGTAATCGATCAGCTAGTGGCCTTCAATTGGCCGGGAAACGTTCGCCAGCTAGAGAATATGCTCAAACAGGTAGTCGTCAGAGGGGACGACTCCATCGTCACCGACTTGATCGCTTCCTCCGGTCGGCCAACGCCGAACACCATGCCTGGGGCACCGAGCGCGACATTTGTACCGGCGTCGATAGCCAATCTACCGGACGACGACCTGTCACTCAAGAGTCGCATCTCCAAGCTCGTTGCGGCTGAGGAGCGCCGCCTTATCAGCGCCGTTCTTTCTCGCACCAACTGGAATCGGCGAAGAGCGGCAGAGATGCTCCAGATCAGCTACCGATCGCTGCTATACAAGATCAAAGACTACGATCTGAATGCCGTCCGGTAGACTCTCGCCTCAACCAAACCTCTGAACAGACGGTTTCATAGTTTCTCGATTCTGTGCGATAATTGCGCATTGGTTTGCGCACTGGTTTGCACACTGGCGAATATGAGAGAAAAATACCTACCCAGGGACAGTTCTTAGAGGTGCTGAGAGCGCCTCATGAAGCTGTTGGTCATCAACGCCTTTGACTTCCTAAAATGGACCCATTAGCCCGTCCAGCCGTCGTTTTCGGTCTTCTGTCTGTGCTATAAGTGCACAGGTACGGAATTTGCTACGGTATGCATCACACCATGCGGTGAAAGGCCTATGGACAACTTAGGATGTAACGTCAGGAAGAAGGCAACCATGGCGTCTTTGGACGCTCAGCTGTTTATTGAAGCGGCTGATTTGGAACTGAAGAGAGCCGAAAGATACCGGATCTTCATCTCGATGGTTCTGTTGGATTTGGCTTCTGCTGATCATCTGAAAGAGCAAGGAACTCAGGAAGTGCAACAAGAGCTACTGCAGTTGGTCGGAGACAGTCTTCGGGCTTATGACCGCGTAGCATTGATTCCTGGAAATCGCATGGCCCTGCTGCTACCCGAAACGCCTCGTCAGGGCGCGGAAGCGGCGGCACGAAGAGCAACTGATCTGATTCGAAATAGACTGGCCAAGACTTCAGAAGTTCTGCGCGAAATGGTGATTCCATTGGAGATGAGCTCCTATCCTGATGCCGCAGGCGCTCGTAGTTTGGCCGAAGTTTTGGAGGACTTGGCAGTAGCCAACTGATCTGATAAAAAACCCCTGTTTTTCAATACCTCCCATTTCCAGGAAGGCCGCTCATCCCCTCGAGCGGCCTTTCTTCATGTCCGGCCGAATGGCTGCCGGGACATCAAAATGACTTGGTGAATCGGCCTAATGACGTATATTCAAGTGTCACCGACCAAGACACACCTGCCAATCATCCTTGTCTGGCAAAACCGTGGAGATAGAACACCCATGAGCCGTTCCAACTACCTATTCGTATTCCTTGCCCTGGTTCTGCTGGCGACTTCGCTACAAGCCGAGGACACTCGCCCCGCTCTCATCTACGATCTGCCCCAGAGTGATATTGAGGCGATCCATGGTTTTGATCCGGCCACACTGTTGTCCCGAGCGGAGATGGAGCAGCTACGGACGGACGCCTTTGAAGGTGATACCTTCAAGGTCCTGATCGTGCTCGTGGAGTGGCTCAACCGCTCAAGCACCTACTCGGTAGAGACAATGGATAGCATGATGTTCTCGCGCAATACCTGGCCCGGTGGATCGGTGGCCGATTACTTTTGGGAAACCTCATACGGCCAGCTAACTATGATCGGTGATTGCATTGACTGGTACGATGCTGGCATGTACAGCAGCAACTTCTGGTTCGGGAATATGGTCGATGATATCGATGCCCTGGTGGACTACAGTGACTATGATGCCAATGGCGATGGTTTCGTTGATGCCATTCTGTTCATCCGGTCGGGTAACGGGGAAGAGGACTCGGGCAATCCAAACGACATCTGGTCGTACGCGGTCGGTTACGGAGGCGACGGCCTTCCGACTGACGACGGCGTAAACATCAATCGTTGGTGCACCGTACCGGAAACCTGGCCGCTCCGAAACCCTGCCAACCCGACCCTGTTCAGCGGTTTCGATGCCCTCAATCGCATTCGGGTGGCCTGCCACGAATTGACTCACAATCTGGGCATGCCGGATCTCTACGACTACGACAGCAAACTCGACACCATGACCTACATCACGCCCGATGACGACAACGACCACCCCCTGGTGGACTGGTGTGTAATGGGTTATGGCGGCTATGGCATTATGGCTATCGGATCGATGACTCCCTCGCACCATTGCGGCTGGATGAAGAAGAACCTTGGTTGGAACGATCCGGAAATCGTCTCCGAGCTTAGTCAGCAGATCGGGCTGTATGACATTGCGACCCATCAGGACAGCTCGCTGTTCCTGGTCCCCATAGACATGGCTGAGGGAGAATACTTCCTCTTGGAGTACCGAAATCCCTACCACAGCGGCATTTTCGATAAAATCGACTCTGACTACAGTTGCTACTTATGGCCCGATCTCACCTATGGTGGTGATATCCTGGATCAAGGTCTCCTCATAACGCATGTCCATGACTCAGTGGAGATTCTTACCGGGTACCTGAACAATGGTACTCCCGGCAATGCGCACTATGCTGTAATCGTGGAAGATGCTGGTTACAACGCAACCTTCGATCATACTAATAACCCTGAGGGCAGAATCACCGACACTGCTCAATGGTGGGCCCCTTATGAGACGCGCCGGGCTGCTCCATTCAATCCGGGCGTCCCTGGTCAAGATGTGTTCAGTCCGAGTACGGTTCCGAACTCCGACGGTTACTCTGGTCCGAGCGGTATCACTGTCACCGCCGATTCAATAGTCGGCGAGCGCATGTGGGTAACCGTGACCTTTCCACCGGAGGCTGATAGCGATGGCGATGGCATCGTAACTGCAGTAGACAACTGTCCCGATGTTCCTAATCCTGACCAGGCCAATGCGGATGGCGATGAGTTTGGCGATGTATGTGACAATTGCCCGAATTTGGCCGGGTCGAATCAATTGGACGCTGATGGTGATGGTGTGGGTGATATCTGTGATGAGTGTACTGACACCGACGACGATGGTTATGGTGATCCCGGCTTCTCGGCGAATACTTGCGCGATGGACAACTGTCCGACCGTGGCCAACGCGGATCAGACTGACCTGGATGGCGATGGCCTTGGTGATGCATGTGACAGCTTGTGCTGCACGCTAAGAGCCGATATTGACCACAGCGGTGAGGGACCGGATATTGTGGACCTTATTTATCTCGTGAATCTCATGTTCCAGGATGGTCCCCCGGCCCCCTGCCCGGGCGAGATCGACATCGACGGCAACGGCGAGGGACCCGACATTGTGGATCTGATAGCCCTGGTGAGCTTCATGTTCCAGGATGGTCCTGCCGTAGCCCCGTGTCCGTAACGATCGCGACAGTACCACAACTCTGAAACCACTACTTCGACCCGCATCTGACTCGTCAGGTGCGGGTTTTTCGTTGTCCGTCTGTGTTGAGGAGCTGCCGCACACTCGCCTCATCGTGGAAACGCTTGACAAACATGAGGTTGCCGTCTATAATTAGATGTGCCCCACACTCGCAGGTGGATGTATTGAGAATAGAGTCCTTTATAGTCCGTATTACTTCACTGCCACAAGGAGGAGCTATGTCACGGTTGCTGGTATTGACTCTGCTCGGAGTCGTATTGCTAATGAGTTTGCCCGCATATGGTCAAGAATGCGGGGATGTCAATGAAAGTGGTGGAGGGCCTAACATTGGAGACATAATCTATCTACTCGAAGCCTGTCTGGACAACGGTCCCGCGGCGGATTCAGCCCTTGCCGACGTTGATCAATGCTCAAATGTCGACATGAACGACGTTGCCTACTTAGTGAACTACATGTTCTATGGTGGCCCGCTTCCGTGTACTGGTGGAGCCGACTGCACCGAGTATTCCGGTGGGCAAGTGACTCTGGACCATGTCACTGGCTTGCTTGATCCGACTACTATCCTGGTTGACGAGGATGTCGCGTTTTTCATCCGGTACACCAATGATCTTGACTCTGGAATTGGCACCATGGCCAATGGCTTCCGGATCTACTCGCCCGACGGGGCGACCTGGGATATGCTGGAAGTAGATACCGTCGCTCCGCCATTCCCAGGCGGCGATGGCATCAATCGTTACAGCATGTATGCGTACGGAGGATCAGGGGCCGATACGGTGGGAACTATTTACCAGAGGATGGTGAACAATTCCTCACTGGATCCGGGCCAGAGCACCGTCGCTTGGTCTATCCGCGTTGGCAGTTTTGGTGCCAACGATTTGGGCAAGACGATCTGTATCGACTCCGCCTTCCAAGGGAATGGTCTGGCGTGGAAATGGTCGACCGATGGGCTCGATTCATATATCCCGACCTGGGATGGTCCGCACTGCTTCACCATTGCCGAAGAGCCGGAAGCTCTGGTTTCCATTGATGATGTACAGAACGGCGACATGTTGGCCGGTACCATCGATGCCGAACGCATAGTCACCTTTGACTTACGATGGGTGAATAACACGGGTCAGTTCCTCCGAGGAATGACTAATGGCTTCCGGGTCTATTCTCCGGACGGTGCCACCTGGACAACCACGGTTCTCGACAGCACCGGTCTGTTTGGATGGCATGTGTTCGATCTCGTGAACTCATTCTACTATTACGGCGTGACCGGATCCGGGGCTGACACGACAGGTGTTGGAGCGGTTGTCATGACGCTTGATGGCGTTCCGGACGGCTTTGATGGCGTTCCCTATACGCTTTCGATCGGTCCGATTGCTCTTGCCGATACCGGCCGTACAGTCTGCATTGATTCGACCTTCTTCCCACCTAGCGGCACCTGGTTCTGGGCATTGACAAGTGACGGGATTAATCCCCACTGGGGTGGTCCGTACTGCTTCGAGGTCGTTGAGGCGATCCTTCCGCCATATGAGCTGGCGGTATCGCCAGACACGCTGGATTTCTTCGCCTATGAGGGATTTCCATCACCGGGCTCGCAGTCGATGTTGGTCGAAGAGGCCTTCTTGGGTGATTCTATTGAGTTCCACTGCGCCTGGGTAGAGAGTTTTGTCAATATTCCGGACCCGATCGGTGTGACGCCACAAATGGTCGACGTTTTTGTCTCATCCGCTGGATATGGCATCGGAGTCTATACGGCGATCATTGACGTTTGGTCTGACGTGTCAATCAACACAGTTGAGGTCGTAGTCAGAATGACGGTTGAGGCGCCACCGATGGTGGCCGACTCGGTGATCTTGCCCACGACCATGGCTGCGTACGGCAACATGGTCCAACCGGTAGTCACTAAATTGGTGCAGCCGATCCGTGGGGCTAGTATCCCGCTCAAGATTCCTGCCGGAGCAATGGTAGATTCTATCACTACCACCGGACTAGTGACCGCAGGCTGGGAGTACACGGCGACACAGATCAATGAATCGCAGGGATGGATCCTGATGGGATTGGCCAACAGCCACAACGAAATGTTGCCCATCGGAGAAACCGAAATCTTCCAGATCCATTTCCATCCGACGTACGCTGATTGTTACGATACAACTAGCGTGGTGTGGGATACGGCCCTGTCGGCCGACCCGATTCGCCAGCTCCTCTTTGCTGACGTGAACAACCTGGATCTCGAAGCAGGCTTTGATCGCAATCGCGATGTCACTTTCGTCCCGCCCTACACGCCAGGCGATATCATGGCAAACGGGGATATCGACATTGCCGATCTGATCTATCTGGTGATGTTCATGTTCAATGACGGTCCTGATCTGCCGATTCATGACGCCGCTGATGTGAATGGTACCTGCACCGGACCAAACATTGCTGACCTCACATATTTGGTGTTCTTCATGTTCCAGGAAGGCCCGCCTCCGCAATGCGGTTGTGTAACGGGTGGTGCACCCAAGATCGCAGCTAATGCCGATGTCGTTCTGAGCAGCAGCTTCGCCAATGGCATCACCAGTATTACCGTGAACTCGTCCATCACCTTGCGGGGCCTCCAGCTGGAGTTGAGCGCGACCGGTGAACCGCAGAATCTGCTGGGACAGTGGGATATCGTGCACGGTTTCAGCGACGGCCTGCTTCGCGTAGGCTTGCTTGATCTTGACGGAGGCGATCAGCTCGCGATTGGTTCGCACACGATACTGGAGATCCCTGGCCAATGTGAAATCCTTTCGGGAGTGATTTCCGATCAGAACCATCAGGATTGGCAGGCGGTTGTCCGCTCCAAGGGCGTGGCTGTTCCGGATGGCTTCGCTCTCCTAGGAAACTATCCAAATCCGTTCAACCCCAGCACTGAAATCAGCTTCAGCCTGGGCATGGCGGCCGACGTGCGACTCGAAGTCTACAATATCGTTGGCCAGCTGGTAACGACCCTGGTCAATGAACACCTCGAGGCGGGGACACACTCGGTGACCTGGAGCGCGACCGCGACCCAGACCGCCAGCGGTGTTTATTTCTACCGCTTGAGCGCGGATGATTTTTCCGAGACTCGGAAGATGCTCCTGCTCAAGTAGCCGCCCAACAACACAATCAATTTTGGCCGCTCCCAATCCTGGGGGCGGCCTTTTTTCGGCCAGATAGGGAACTCTGTCCGTTTCGGCTGATATAATCCTATTAGGATGGCTTGTGCCCCGGTCGCATCTCACGCTGCGGGTAAGCGGGTGGGCGACCAGAGGTTACCTTGACACCGGCATTCTTGCACCGTATCTTGGGGGCCATTGAGTTGAATCAAGCGGACCCTGGCGTCCGTTGGCATGGTTGGTTTTGAATGCAGGAGGAAAGATCTATGGCTGATGGTTCATCTGCCAAAATGATTGAAGCCCGTGGTCTGAGCAAATACTACGGCTCTTTCGTTGCTATCAAAGACATATCGTTCAGTATTCCGAGGGGGCAAATCGTAGCCTTTCTCGGACCAAACGGAGCCGGCAAGTCCACGACGATGCGGATTCTGTCCGGTTTTCTTGGAGCCAGTGAGGGCACAGCATGCATCGCCGGCTTCGACGTCGCCTCTAATCGACTGGAAGCGGCCCGCCACCTCGGTTATCTTCCGGAGAATGGTCCCCTCTACGATGAGATGACGCCTCTGGAGTTACTCCGTTTCTTTGGCGAAGCTCGGGGACTGAAAGGTAAGCGCCTTGAGTCCCGTATTGAACAGGCCTCGGCGCAGAGTGCGCTGGCTGAAGTACTCGAGAAGCCCATCGGCAAACTTTCCCGTGGGTATCGCCAGCGAGTTGGCTTGGCTCAAGCTCTATTGCACGATCCCGATGTGCTGATCATGGATGAACCGACGGCCGGGCTCGATCCGAACCAGATTCGCGAGTTCCGTCAAAACATCGCACAGCTGGGTGAGTCGCGGACGATCCTAATTTCTACCCATATCCTGCAGGAGGTGGAGGCGATCGCACAGCGCGTGCTATTCGTACACCGTGGTCGACTTCTCTTTGATGGCAGCCCTCAGGAAATGGCGAAGGCCGGATCTCTGGAGCAAGCCTTCTACACGTTCACCCAAGACAAAGCTGGCCTGGAAAAATCGGACAGGGGGGAGGCATGAATCTGAACACCAACTTCATCTGGACCCTCTGTCGGCGCGATCTGCGTTCGTATTTTGCCAGTCCGACCGGTTATGTTTTTGTCACGCTCTTCATCTTTGTGAGCGCGGCAGCCGCTTTCTGGCAAGAGCGCTTTTTTGCCAACAATCTGGCCACGCTGGACCAACTCAATATGTTCTTCCCGGTTCTGCTGGTCTTTTTCGTTCCGGCCCTGACCATGGGCGTGTGGGCCCAGGAGCGAAGCCAGGGGACCGACGAGCTTCTGTTGACCTTACCTGCTTCCGACCTAGAAGTTGTGCTGGGCAAATATCTGGCGGTTCTGGGCATTTACACGGCCGCACTGGTTCTGTCAATCAGTCACGTGGTAGTGTTGTTTTGGCTCGGCAGCCCCGACATTGGTTTGATTATCTCGAACTACATTGGCTACTGGCTCACCGGTGCCGGTTTGCTATCGGTCGGCATGCTGGCCTCGCTTTTGACCGGCAACGTAACCGTGGCGTTCGTCTTAGCGGCGGTCTTCAACTCGCTTCTGGTGTTTATCAACTCCAGTCGCTGGGTCATCAGCGATGTTTTGCAGTCGTGGTTGGCACCGATCGGGGTC
>CAZHDS010000121.1:0-1291 GCA_964531495.1 uncultured Ignavibacteriales bacterium | reverse complement strand
CAGCGTAAAGATTGCTCTGACCGGCGGGATTGCCTGCGGGAAGAGTCTGGCGGCGGTGATGCTCTATGTCAACGTCGTCGTACTAGGGCGCCGGCACTGGCCGATCGAGGCGGGCGGATACAAGTACTGGATCCATCGCACGATCCGGGTTGCAGCCGTGGTGGTTGTGGTGATAAGCCTTAACTCGCTTGTCGGACGCCCCGCCTTGCGCCTCGATGCTACGGCTGAAGGACTTCACTCGCTTTCGGACGAGAGCGAGCTTTTGATAGAGAGCCTTCCCGAAGATCGCCCCGTTCTGGTGCAGGCTTTCATCAGCCCGGAAGTCCCCCGCAGCTTTGTTCAGGTGCGGGCTAATCTCATCTCCAAACTGAAGGAAATATCTGCCGTCGGTGGCGACCGGGTACAAGTTGCCATCTACGATACGGAGCCCTTTACCGATGAGGCTCGGGATGCGCGCGAAAAGTTCGGCATCATGCCCCGACGTGTCTCGACCGGGTCTGGCGCGCGCTCAGATCCTGAAGAGATATTCCTGGGAGTGGCGTTTACGAGCGGCGTCAACGAAGAGGTGATTCCGTTCTTCGATCGTGGATTGCCCGCCGAGTATGAAATCGTTCGCTCGATCCGGGTGGCCGCCCGCTCGACCAGGAAGCGCATCGGTGTCCTCCAGACAGCAGCCAAGATTCTCGGTGGTTTCGACTACCAGACGATGGCGTCCAGTCCACCTTGGACTATCGTCAATGAAATCTCGAAACAATACGAAGTGGCTCAGGTGTCGGCGACCGCGCCGATCACTGAAAAGTACGACGGTCTTCTGGTAGTACTGCCGTCATCAATGACTCAGACTGAGCTCGATAATCTCAAGAACTACATTCTGGAAGGCAATCCGGCCTTGTTGTTGGTTGATCCTTTGCCGGTGATTGACATTACGAATTCCCCGATTATCCCGCGCGACGCGGCCCAGAATCCACTTCAGCAGAACCAGTCTCAGCAAGAGCCAAAGGGTGATATCGCGGGATTCATGCGCGAAATCGGTGTCGCTTGGAATCCGGGTCAGATCACCTGGGATACCTACAATCCTCATCCTGATTTGCAGCATTTGCAGCCTGAGATTGTGTTCGTGGGTCGAGGCAACGAATCATCGGACGCCTTCAACGATCAGTACCAAGCCTCGGCTGGCCTGCAGGAAGTTGTCATGCTCTATCCCGGTAATCTCAACAAGGGTCCTGGCAGTCCCTATGAGTTCCAGCCGCTTCTGCGTACGGGCCGCATTTCGGGCGCTCTGCCTTTTCAG
>CAZHDS010000120.1:0-9981 GCA_964531495.1 uncultured Ignavibacteriales bacterium | reverse complement strand
CACAAGCTGGTCGCATCATCCCCGGTCATCCCTTTCGATGATCCCACGATCCTGTTCACCAACGCCGGGATGAACCAGTTTAAGGACGTTTTTTCCGGGCGACGCCAAACTGAGTACCCTCGCGCCACCAGCTCCCAGAAGTGTATCCGCGCCGGTGGCAAACACAACGACCTCGACAATGTCGGCTACACCGCTCGGCATCACACCTTTTTCGAGATGCTGGGGAATTTTTCCTTCGGGGACTATTTCAAAGAGCAGGCGATTGTCTACGCCTGGGAGTTCTTCACCAAAGAAGTCAAGCTGCCAGCTGACAAACTCTATGCCAGCGTTTACGAGGAAGATGACGAGGCGTTCGAGCTCTGGGGAAAAGTCGCCCCGGAACTGAAAAACGGCCGAATAATGCGCTTTGGCAAGAAGGACAATTTCTGGTCGATGGGTCCCACCGGACCATGCGGACCCTCGTCTGAGATCCATCTCGACCGGGGTGAGAAATACGGCGTGGGACCGGAGCATGTGGTCAACGGCGAAACGGATCGCTTCATGGAGATCTGGAATCTGGTCTTCATGCAGTTCGACCAACAAGAGGACGGTACCATGGTGCCGTTGCCAAAACCGTCGGTCGACACCGGCTGTGGTTTGGAACGGCTGGCGATGGTCATGCAGCACAAAGATACCAACTACGGCATCGACCTGTTCCAGTCGCTGATTGCGGCCGTTTCGGATGCGACGCACTCTAAGTATGAAGGCGATGCTGTCGTTTCGCATCAGGTGATCGCTGATCACTTGCGCGCCCTCAGTTTCGCTATCGCCGACGGCGCCGGGATCTCCAACGAGGGCCAGGGTTATGTATTGCGCCGAATCCTCCGGCGAGCCGCCCGCCATGGCCATCTTCTGGGCACCGAGGAGCCGTTCATATACAGGCTGGTGCCAGTATTGGTAGATGAGATGGGCGATGCCTATCCTGAACTGAGGGACAAACAGAGCCATATTGTGAATGTCATCAAGGCGGAAGAGGAGTCATTCGGGCGCACTCTCAATACCGGTCTGGAGCTGTTTGAGCGCGTTGCAGCCAAGCTCACGGGCAAAGTTGTGCCGGGGGAAGATGTCTTCAAACTATATGACACTTATGGCTTTCCCGCCGACCTGACGGAGATTATCGCCGCTGAGAAGGGTCTGACCCTGGACATGGCCGGTTTTGAGAAGGCAATGGAGCGACAGAAGACAAAATCGCGCGCCGGCGGGAAATTCATCACTGCTACGATGGGGGTTGCAGTAGAATTTGGAAGCGGAGTGAAATCTGACGCATCGCTTGGGATTTCATTCTCGGCAGATGCAGGGAAGAAGTTTGTTCGCGATGAACTCACTATACCGTCAAAAGTAGTGACCATACATTCACCGGCTGAACTAGGGCTAGAAGATGATCAATACGGAATAACACTCGAAAGTACGCCATTCTACGTTGAATCAGGCGGCCAGATAGGTGATATCGGTCGGATATATAGTGCGGACTTTGAGCTCGAAGTGGTTTCAGTCATCAACCACAAGGATTACTATTTGCACGTCGGCCGTTTGACCACGGGGAACGCTGATGTGATAAGACCTGGCCTGCCAGTCACCGCCGAAGTCGATGAAAAACGCCGCTGGGAGATCATGCGCAATCATTCGGCGACGCATCTGACCCATGCCGCGCTGCGAAAGGTCCTCGGAACCCATGTCAAACAATCCGGCTCGTACGTCGGACCGGACCGGCTGCGCTTCGACTTTTCGCATCATCAGCCCATGACGGACGATGAAATCCACGAGGTGGAGGAAATCGTCAACGAGCAGATCCTGAACGGCGTCGAAGTTTGCACCGTTGAAGAGTCGAAAGAAAAGGCCCTGGAGAGCGGGGCGACAGCCCTCTTTGGCGAAAAATACGGTGAGACGGTGCGGGTGGTCTCGATTGGTGAGTTTTCCCGGGAGTTATGCGGCGGCACCCACGTGACGAATGTCAGCCAGATCGGACCGCTATTCATAACGTTGGAGACGGGCATCGCGTCCGGCGTACGACGTCTAGAAGCGATCACGGGCCGAGCGGCGATCCAGCACATGTTGGAATTGAAGAGATTCCGGACCGAGGTTTCATCGACAGTCGGACGACCAGAAACTGAGGCGCTGGAAGCGGTGAAAGAAATCCGTCAGGAAGCATCCGATCTCCGCAAGGAAAACAAGAAAATCAAAGCCGAGATGTTCTCAGGCGGTTCTCTGACCGTTGGTGAGGAGCGCGTCAAAGGACAGATAACCGTAGTGTGTCATGATTTTGGGGAGACCGATGGCGACATCATGGCCGGTTGGTCCGACACTCAGAAAGGACTTGCCGCACCAGTCGTCGCTTTCGCGCTCGGTTCGGTGGGTGGCAAGCGGACCTTCATGGCCGCCGCCAGTGGATCGGCGCAGAAGGAACACAATATCCATGTTGGGAATATCGCCAAGGAACTGCTGCCACAATTCGGAGGTCGTGGCGGAGGCAAACCAACATTCGCCCAGGGGTCTATTGATACCGCTACAGATGTCGGGGAGTTCTTCGAGGCAGCTTTCGCGCTAGTGCCTGGAGAATGATCCTGGCCAGGTGGCATCTATAGTCGGCACCGACAACCGTCCCTGGAAGGCATAAAAACTCCGTGGTCACCGGGACCGCCAGTGAAAAGAGTGCTGAGATGAAAACGACTGTACATGATCATCTGAACACGGTTCGTCACGAACGGGGAGCCGGTTTTCTATTACTGATTGACCCGGACCGCATTGCCGAACGGCAGTATCTGGACATGGCAGCAGCAGCCGAAGAATGCGGGGTTGATGCCATCCTGGTGGGCACCTCGTTTATATTGGGAGGAGATTTCGCATCGGCGGTGCGGCAAATCAAAGATACAACCTCGCTACCGGTAGTGATCTTCCCCGGCTCCCTGGCTCAGATCACTAGCGCAGCGGATGCCATCCTTTTTACGAGCTTGCTCTCGGGCCGCAATCCGCAATACCTTGTCGATGAACAGGTCAAGGGTGCCCCCATTGTGAAACGATGTGGCCTGGAGACGATCCCAACCGGGTATCTTCTGATAGAGTCTGGTCCCTTAACCTCAGTGCAGTTTATTTCGGGCTCGGTACCCATTCCGCGCTATAAATCAGATATTGCCTGCGCCCATGCGCTTGCAGCTCAGTACCTGGGAATGAAATTGGTTTACCTCGAAGCCGGTTCCGGAGCCGAGTTACCGGTCCCCACCGAGATGGTAGCGGCCGTTGCCGACTACGTTGATATTCCGGTCGTGGTAGGCGGCGGCTTGCGCGATCCGGAGGCGTGCGCCAGTCGCGTGGCGGCGGGAGCGGCCTACGTGGTTGTCGGCACCAGTATCGAACACAGTCCCCGGTCGGCTCACATGCAAGAGATGGCCGCAGCCGTACACACGAAGGAGTCAATGCTAGTATGAACATAGACGAGCGACTGGCCTTAGTACTCACCTATGGCAATGAAGCGGCCTTGCTTCGGAAGTTGGTGGTGGAGGAATTGGCCGGACCAATCTGCCATATGGCCAACCGGATTTCCGGCGTACTCGGGTCCCGAGGAAAACTGTTGATTGCTGGCAACGGTGGCTCTGCGGCCGATGCTTCGCATTTCGCGGCTGAGATGATTGTCCGCTTGACTGCCGCTACTGAGCGTCCCTCGCTCCCGGCCCTGTGCCTGAATGTCGATCCTTCGGTGATGACGGCGGCGGCTAACGATTTTGGTTACGAATCGGTGTTTTCGCGACAGATCGAAGGTCTGGGCTCGAAGGGTGATTTGTTGATCGTCATTTCGACCAGTGGCAACTCCCCCAACCTGATCAAGGCGGCCCACACGGCGCGCGACAAGGGTATCCTGGCCACCGGCTTACTGGGCGGTACAGGTGGCAAGCTCAAAGAGCTGATCGACCGCCCGCTAATCATCCCCCACCTGTCAACACAGCGTATTCAGGAAGAACACATCTTCATCATCCACTTACTAGTGGAATTGGTTGAGAAGGACCTCCTTGGATGACCTCTGCGGCGTCTGAGAAAATGGTCAGCGTCATGGCGATTCTATTCGCCGTTTTTGTCGTTGGCTCGACCTTCTCTATCGCCCTGGCCCAGACCGCGCTCGGTGGAGCGCTGCTTCTCTTCCTGATCGTCTCCGTAGCTACCAAATACAGTCCGGTCGCGGGCCAGTTGCGATGGTTCTATTACAGTGTCGGACTATTTCTGGCATGGTTGATTATTGCCGCCTCGGTCGGACAACAGCCCGGACGGGCCCTGGCCATGCTGCGCGAAGAATGGCTCTGGTCGGCGGTTCCGATCGGCATATTGCTGTTACAGAACGGACGTTATCGGGAACGACTCATCACGGCCTTCGCCGTGGCCATCGCCGTCGTATCGATCTATGGTGTCATCCAGCACCTGACTGGCCTCGACTTGTTACATGACTCGTCGCTGGCTCCAGCGGAAGGGTACGGCTGGCGGGTGCGGGGGAATTTCGGCGGTCGGCTGACCTTTGGCAATTACTATGGCACGGCCGCGATGTTCCTCCTGGGCTATGGCCTGGTCCAGGGAGAGAAATGGTCCCGAAATCGACGCACGCTGATTGTGGCTGCAGCGGTGCTGGCCATGATTGTCGCCACCCTGTCGTATTCGAGGGGTGTGGCCATTGGCTTGGCCGCGACGCTGTTGCTGGCTGGGCTCCTCCTGGGACGAAAACACTTCCTGGCCCTGCTGAGCGTGGTCGTTGTAGCAGTGATCATAATTTCCCTGACCATGCCCGGTCTGGCTGGTCGCTTTGGCCAGGTGGCTACTCGAGATATCGATACTCAGTACGCCGGGGGCAGGGTCTTCATTTGGACAAACTCGCTCAAGATCGTGGCTGAAAACCCCATTTTTGGAGTCGGCACCGGTAATTTCCAAGATGCCTATGCGGCTCGCCTGGATCCGGATGTGCCAGCCTTTCGGGCGCATACTCATGCTCACAATGACCTTCTCAACATTGCCGCCACCAGTGGTCTCCCCGCGGCCGTGTTTTATGGACTGATCTGGCTGGTGGTGGTTCGGCTGTCCTGGCAGGGATGGCGCCAGCGACTGACCGAGTTTGCCGGCAGCGGCAGTTATTTTCTGGCAGCCTTGCTGGGTTCGGCGCTGTTCTGGGTCGCCTCGATGACCGAGGCCACTTTCGCCGACGAGGAGGTGCGACAGTTGCTGATGTTTGTCTGGGCGATCGGCCTGGCTCCCTGGTATAAGGGAGGATCGAAGGTCACCGGGACCGACGGATAAACCTCTTGACATGTCGACTTGGATCGGTATTCTTGGTAATTACTTATGGCAATCAAAGCAAAGCAACAGAGTTCAAACGGCGAAAGTGAATGGTCCTTCGGGATGAAGAACTACGTCCTGTTTGGCATAGCCCTGGTGGTAATAATTCTCGGCTACGTCTCGCTGAGCCAGGGAAGCATCACACTGGCCCCGATTCTGCTAATTCTGGGCTACTGTGTGCTAATCCCCATCGCTATCATGCTGAAGGCCCCTGTCACCAGTAGCCCCGACGAGGAGGCCGATACTCAGCAGACGGCTGCGTAGTTGGTTCCCCCTGCCGACTAGCCCAAATTCACTGAGCAGGTCATCGACCTGCTCTATTTCTTGACAGAATGAAATCGTCGAGCCTACTCCTGGGAGTTCGCCACGATCTCACGATACTGCCTCAGCAACTCGCGGGACCTCTCGTCTGAACGGGACTCGACCTGAATGTCAAAGGCTGCCGTGATGCGATTTGGCATCAAGAGCACCCAACCATCCCCTTCGAATATCCGCACACCATCGATCAATTGACGCTCTTTCTGTTCTGAGCCAACAATCAGCTTGCGCATGACCGTGCCCTTTTTGCTCCAGGGACACGGGACAGAAATTGATCTACGGACGAAACTGCTGAAGCTATCGTGGAGAGTACTCAACTGCTCCTTGGTGCGAGCGAGCATCTCGAGCAGTTTCACAGCCGCCAACATGGCGTCGGCGCCATTCTGGAAACCGGGGAATATGAAGCCGCCCCTGGTGCCGGCGACAAAATCTACCTCGCCCCGACGATACACTTCCATCATCGAAAGATGGTCATTAGCCACGCGAATCACCTCGACACCACGTTTTTTGGCAATCTCTTCAACACCCATCGAAGAAGCCACCGGAACGGCAATCTTGTGAGCCTCGTGAGTTCTCAAGTAGAGATCAGTCACCACGAGAAGAAGATCCTGGGGATCGATGGGGCGGCCTTTGTTGTCGACGACGGTCAGCTTCTCAGCGGCTGAGTTCAGTAGAAATCCGGCATCACAATGCAGCGAGGTCACGATAGATGACAACTGTACGATCGCCTGGCTGTGCTCTTCGAGTGAAGAAGAGAATTTGCGCGGGTTCAACTGTGCGTTCAGCTCTATGGCCGATATGCCCAGGTCGTAAAAAATATTCGGAAAGACCTCACTGGATGAACCGTTGGAATGGTCAACCACGAGCTTGAAGCCAGCCTGACGAATAGTCGCGGCATCGATTTCCTTCAGGAAGTCCTTACGATAGTCGTCAAAGACCGTCTGCGGCATATCAAGATGCCCGATATTGTCCAACGAAGCGCGTTCGAAGTCCTCGCCAAAATACATCCGTTCAACCTACCTGGCCTTGGCGGTTGGCATGTCGAGCCCGGAACCCTCGAAAAAGATCATGTCGATCAAGCGGAAGTCGAGGGGGTTGTGACGTACATAAATGCCGACGGCGTAGGTCGCCCGCCCCAAAGCGTGGCGCACAACCGGAATAGGCATCATCTCGATATCCGAGACATCGACTCCGCTGGCCAGGAGTCCCGCAATCAGACCGCGCTTGAGCAACCGGGAAATATCGGAGGCATCACGGCTGGTCACGACTGCATTTCCCCTTCCCAAGAGAGCGCCAAAAGCGGCCCCGAGCTTGACCGCCATCTCCGGCGTGATCTCGGTCAGGGCGAGACCGGTGACCTTGGAGTTGGTGAACAGCTCGCGATTCCACTTGTCGCCCCAGACCACAGAACTCGAAACGATGGCTCCCGCATCAACTGTCTTGCCCGGCCAAATCTTGCAGTTTGCCTTGACCGTGGCCTCGTCACCCAGGACACAGTCGTCGGAGACAATTACATCGTCCAGGAGAGTAACCCGATTGCCCAGACGCGTATGGCTGCAGACCACGGCGTGATTCATGACACTTTCCGAACCAACGAGACTATCATTCCAAATGACGGTGTCGGTGAGCTCGCATCTGGAACCGATGTGGCTGCGATTCCCGACAACGCAGTCGTGCAACTTGCAGCCAGCACCAAGCGACACATCATGGCCCAGGACTACCCGACCGCTCATTGTGATGTTTTCGCTGATAGTGACATTGTCTCCCGCGTACAGCTCGGCGTCGTCGCGCTGCACACAGGTATGCTCAAGATCCAGGGCGAGACGTTTCTCGAAGAAATCAATGTGGACCCGCCGGTATTCGGCAACATTGCCAACATCTTTCCAGTATCCCTTCATGATCTTGCCATGCAGGCCCATTTCGCGCGACAGCAAGAGCGGAAAAAGATTCTGCGAGAAGTCGAAATTGGTTTTTGGGGGAATCAGCTTGATGGCTGACGGCTCCAGAATATAGATGCCGGTATTGATCGTATCGGAGAAGGCTTCGCCCCAAGACGGTTTTTCCAGAAACCTGACAATGCGGTCGTCTTCATCGGTTATGACTATGCCGTAGGCCAGCGGATTTTCCATCCGGGTAAGCAGGATGGTGGCTTCGGCCTTTTTGGCCTCATGCCACTTGATAGCTTCGCTCAGGTCAAAATCGGTGATCAAGTCACCCGAGATGATCAGCACCGGCTCATCGACTGAGTCCAGCGCGTAGCGAACTGCCCCAGCCGTGCCATAGTCATCATCCGGTTGAGCGTACTTCATGGACACACCAAAAGCAGAGCCATCCTGGAAATGATCCCGAATCTTGTCGGCCTGAAAATAGAGCAGCGAGGTTACCTCAGTAATATTATTGCGTCGCAGCAATGATACCACGTGCTCCATCATGGGCATGTTGGCAATCGGCGCCATCGGTTTGGGAATGTTTATTGTCAAGGGACGCAGCCGCGTACCAAACCCACCGGCCATTATGATCGCCTTCATAAAGAGACTCCGTAAGTGTTCTATTTCGTCAATAAGCCCTGTTCGACCAGGTACCGAGTGACATCGTCAAAGTAGTCATATGGGACATAGCCAATATTGTTCATGCGGCAATGCTGTTCAAGGGCTTTCTTGGCGAAAACAAGGTCAGCCTCGTTCACGGCACAGATATCCGACAAACCATCGCCGACGAAAACTGCCATCACGCTCTCGGGCTGTGCTTCCCGGTACTCACGAATGCGTTCTCCCTTGCAGCTGCCGCAGCGAAGGCAGGTCTTGTTCACTCGCGGGAATCTGACCTTGACGGTATTGTCCTCGAGGAATCCGTGGTTAGCGCTGACAGTCAGGTGGCCCAAGCCGTGGCGGGCGAGTATGTGAGCGATGTAGATGTCGAGTCCTTCGGAGAGAATGGTCAGATCGACCTGATTCTCTTCGCACAGCGCAGCAAACTCGGCAAAACCACGATTGAGCTCAATCTGATCGAGGAACGCGTAGATTTCATCAGGCGAGGCCTGGCACATCGCCGCCTCCGCCACCAGACACTCACACGTGTCGATTTGTCCGGTTTGCCATTGTTTGACGAGTTCTTCGGTCTTGCCTCCGGAGAAATGACGGAACAGGTGGTAGCCGACATCGCGTCGGGCGATGGTGCCATCGAAATCGCAGAACAGGCAGAGCTTCGGCAAAGGGACTATTCTCCGGCTAGCGATCCATTTGAGTCTTCAGCACTTCCAGGGCGAATTGGATCTCGGGACGGCCCGGTACAACCACCTCACGATAGGCGTCGAAGCTGGAGCGGTGTCGCTGGACGGCCAGTTGATTCAGGCGGGTCTTCAGATACCGACCATACTGATATATTTCCGCATCGTCCTGTTGTCGACCTTGTCGTATGAGCCGCTCGATCGTGGCCATCGTCGTTTCCCGAGCCCCTTCCATCCGGGCAACTACCAGCAGGCCCTCGATCTTGGTGGTAATCTCAGACACATACTCAAAGTCGTTCTCGCCGGCGAAAGCGCTGAATCGATCCAGCCACTCGTCCGCGAGGGTATCTCCCTCTAGGCCCAGGATCTCATCCTGATACCGATAGGCGAATTGCTGGAGCAACAACGACTCCTCGATCGAGCGGGGAAGATCATCCTGGTCAGGGTATGGGAAGAAGTGGTCAGGATTGAGGCCATAACCTATCTCATTGAGCGTGGAATCGAAATCATTGAGATACACTCCTCCGGCAACGTAGTAGCGCGCAATGGTCAGGCGCAAGCCGTCGGCGTCAGCGAAGTGAACAAATCCCTGAACCAAGCCCTTGCCGTAGGTCGTATCCCCAACCAGCTGCGCCCGGCCCGTTTGCTGCAGAGCGCCCGAAACGATTTCGGCGGCCGAGGCCGAGCCATCATCGACAATGACCAGCATCGGTACCCCCCCGGTTAGATCCGTATCAGTGGCAAAGTGCTCCGCGCTGTTCCATCGCGAACGGGCATCGGTGCCGACGATAAACTCGCCTTCGTTCAGAAAGAGGTTTGCGGTCTCATAAGCCTCAAATAGCAGACCGCCGGGGTTACCGCGCAAATCGAGAATAACACCTTTGGGTGAGGCTACAGGGGCGACAATCAGCGAATCGAGGGCCGCAGCGACGTCTTCGGATGCGCCGGGATCGAAATCATACAGTTTGATGTACAGGACACTGTCGCCGGTATAGCCAGCGAAAGGAACATGCTCAAAGGCGATTCGCCCTCGAGTTAGCGTCAAGGTCAGGGAATCGTCATCAACCGGCCGATACACACTCAGAATGACC
>CAZHDS010000119.1:0-10070 GCA_964531495.1 uncultured Ignavibacteriales bacterium | reverse complement strand
GCTGGTCACCGGCCTGTACTACTACGTTGTCGAAGGGAATGGAACATCCCACATAGGCAAATTCGCCGTGATCAAGTAGCCCCTCGAATTCGCTCCGCGAACTGTTTTCGAAAGACCAGATAACCGATCCCGGAAAGAACTGCCAGCGTAGAAATCAGAAGCCACGCTACACCCGGATTCCCGGCAAAATTATCCAGGAGCATCCCGCCGAACAGCGGACCAAGCGACCAGCCGGAAGCGACGACGAACCCGTAGATACCCATGTAGCGACCCATACGATTTTCTGGTGCCATCTGCGAGGTCAGCGTCAGCGATGGTGGCGACATACCCATCTCCCCCATCGAAATGATGACTATGGTCACCATGAAGAACGCGAATCCTGACGACATGCCGACCAGGCCATATCCGATGGCATAGACAAAGGCTCCGAAGGCCAGTTGGCTCGCCAGCGAGTAGCGGGAGAATAGACGGGTGATAGGGATCTGCAGAAATGCCACCATGAGCCCGTTGACCGTGTACAGCATCCCGAGTTCGATGCTTGTGATGCCTCTTATTTCCACGCTGTAGACTGAGAAGGGCACGATCAGCTGAGCCACTACCAAAAAAAGCAGGAAGGACAAGAGGCAGTGTTTGGCCAGCATAGGATCATCCTTCACGGCCACAATATCAGCAAGTTTGAAGTGATCAAGGGTATTGGGTTTGCGATCAACTCTCATGAACTGCCAGAAAACCAGCCCCGATACGAGCGTCACGACGGCCGAAATCAAGAATAGCAAACCATAGGAGGTCGCAGCCAGAAAGCCTCCAATCGCCGGCCCGGCTGCCCAGCCCAGATTCCCGGCTGAGCGTGTTAAGGCGTAGCCGTCGAGCCGCTTTTCCTTGGGGAGGATATCCGAAACCATCGCATTCGCCACCGGATGGAACAGGGCGCCGAAAATCGTCGCGACCAACATCGCTACCGACACCGCCCAGAAGCCCTGGTCATAGTGGATGGTAATGGCCAGTCCGGCAAAGGCCAGACCACGAAACATCTGGGTCCACACTAGCAGTGTTTTGCGCTGCATCCGATCAGAGATCTCTCCCCCAACTAACTGAAACCCGGATCGGACGATAGCCATGACCCCGAAGAATACGCCTATCTGGGTCATTGACATGCCGAAGTGGCTGTGGAAGTAGATCGAAATGAAGGGCATGGAGGCGGCAAACCCGAGCGCCCCGACAAACCACCCAAAGGACAGCGCCCACAAGTTGTGGTTGAATTGACCGATGAATCCACGGATGCGAGCAATCATAATCCGCGGAATATACATGTTTTGGGCAGTTCAGCAATAGCGCTCTTTGGTCAAGCGCCGCAATACCCGTCCAGAAATCGAGCGATACTATCAAAGCCGTCGATGGCATGTTTCTTCCAGCCAGCTTCCATCATGCTGCCCAGCCGATCCGCGGCCCTCAGATGATGGATCATATCAGGCAGGGCAACCGGATCAAGCAGCCGTTGGGCCACCCCGTTGCCTGTCAGCAGTTCAGAATTCAGGGGCGCAAAAGAACCTTTGTCCGGACCCACGATCACCATGGGCAAGCCCAGTCCCCAAGCCCAGTTGCCGCGCTCGTGAGCAGGGGCGACAAAGAGATCAAAGAACGGAAACAAGCGCGTCGTGAGCGTGGTTTCCTCTCGCCTGCCGGAGTACGGCGCGATTGTTACAGCCGGCAACTCGGCCGGAAAACTGGTGTGGTCATTTAGGATAATTGTGTGCCCCGGAGAACTGGCCAATAAGCGGGTCGCCTGCGAAGCGAAGCGCCCTCCCCGGCGACAGAGCACGACCGCTTTCCCTCCTGATGACACCAGCGACGCGGCCGCGCTGATCAGGGCCCTTACATGATCCGCCGGTTCGGCTCCTGACGAGTAGAACGCGGCCACCGGCGGCTCTCCATTGGCCAGTCTGGTTAGCCTGCCCTGATAGGCATCATTCGCCTGGCGAACCAGAGCTGGCTCGATACATAGGCCGGTCACTATTACCTGCTCCTCGGCATAGCCGATACCTCGGAATTTCTGACCGACATCGTCGGTGGGAACGAATACATGCTCCGCTCCTCGCACCAGAGCTTCACCGGGAACTGTTAGCTCGCCATGCTGGTAGAGTATCCCCCGTCGACCGCGAAGCATGGCCACCAGCGAAGGATGCGCCACCAGCACGGGCACCGCCTCATCCAGGTAGCGCTGACGCAGAGACCGGGCCATCAGGTTGAGGAGCAGGCCGCCTTGATTGTAATCACTACCCCTGCGAAAACGGTTGTAGCATCGACCGATCATTCCGGACGAAGCACCCAGGTAGTAGGCTCGCCGGGCCGCCCGCCAGGCCAGCGATGATAGTCCTTCAGAGACTTCGAAAACATCGTTCTCGTTGCGCACCAGCCCGATCCCACCACGGCGGATCAGAGCAGCCGCGATGCCATCAAGGTAGAAGGGATGCCCGCGGCCAATGTTGGTGTACAGGAAATCGATTTGTCTTCGCGGCATTGATACGTCCTAGCCCGTGGATCGTTTTGGTGGAATTAGTATAGCACCCCGGATCGGCGGCGTCAATTTGCTTGACCCGACCGTCGGGCAAAAAAAACGATAAGGGGAGCAGCTCGGCCAGCCCTTATCGCCTATTGTTAACGGAATAATCCGCAGAAGAGACTTGCAATTTTTCCGACGGTCCTACGTTTGAGCGACCGTCTCGGAAATGGCCAGGGTAGTCCTCAGATCCAGATAGATGACCGGGTTGCCTTCCAGCGAGGCGACACCCTTGACAAAGTCCGTCGCTGGCGATACCCAGGTTTCCGGGAGCGGCTCGATGGCTTTCAGCGGCAGGCGAATCACTTCGGAGACCGAATCGACCAGGAGTCCCATGACATGTCCGTCGACATCCACGACCACGATCCGGGTGGATTCGTCGGCTCGTCTTGATACCAAACCAAAGCGTTGCCTCAAATCGATGACCGGGACAAGCTTGCCCCGCAGGTTCGCGAGTCCGATCACGTGAGAGGGCATATGGGGAGCGTCGGTGAGTTCCACCATCCGCTTGATTTCCTGGACCTGCAGGATATCTACGCCGAAATCCTCAGAGCCCACGCGAAACGAAATGACCTGAACGGAATCGTGAAACGGCTGGCCGGTCGCCTTGGAGTCCTTCTTCGCCAGTTTGGAAGCCATGACTGATAATCCTCAAAATCGTCGTGCCCGACCAAAGCACACAGAGGTCGGGCGTTTTTGCTATGTAGTGAAAATTATCGGCCAGCAGGCCCAGGACTTTACGTTTCCAGGGTGGGTCAGTTACTTGCGGCGTCGGGCCAATTGTCGTATTATCTGGGACAAAACAACTGGTCCAACACAGGAGATTGGAATATGAAAGACAAGCGCAATGAGGTTCTAGCCCGTCAGTTACTGGAATATTCGGTGAAAATCCAGCCCGGAGAGGTCCTCTACCTTGAGATCAAGGGCAAGGAAACGCTGGAACTGGGAAAGCAAATTATCCGCATCGCCACTGAGATTGGGGCGGTTCCGTTTTGGTACTATAATGACGAGTCGCTGATACGGCAGTGGGTCCAATCGGCCAGCGATGACCAGTTCAAGAAACAGGCCGACCTGCATATGGAGCTTATGACCCGAGCGGCGGCCTATATCGGGCTGCGCGGATCTGACAATCCCTTTGACCTCGCCGACGTTGATCGCAAGCAAATCGACAAGCAGAACAAACTCTTCTACAAGCCGGTTCACCTCGAAGAGCGGGTCAAACGCACGCGGTGGGTGGTGCTACGCTATCCGAACAACGCGATGGCTCAACTGGCGGAAACGTCGCAAGAGACTTTCGAGGACTTCTATTATCAGGTCTGCTGCGCCGATTACGCCAAGATGTCGAAAGCCCAGGATAAATTGGCGGCTCTCATGACGGCCACGGACAAAGTTCACATCAAATCGCCCGGAACTGATCTGACCTTCTCGATCAAGGATATTCCGATGGTCAAATGCGATGGTGAACGAAATATCCCGGACGGCGAAGTGTACACGGCCCCCGTGCGCGATTCGATCAATGGTACGATCGCCTACAACACACCGTCACTGTATCAGGGCAATCTCTACAACAACATCCAGTTCACCTTCAAGGATGGCAAGATCGTCAAGGCCACCTGTGATGGTGATGACAAGAAGCTCAACGAGATCCTCGACACTGATGGCGGTTCTCGGCATATCGGTGAGTTCGCCATAGGCGTCAATCCGTTTATCCTGCACCCGATGAAGGATACTCTCTTCGACGAGAAGATCGCTGGCTCCTTCCATCTCACTCCCGGACAGTGCTACGACGAAGCGCCCAACGGCAATGACTCCAACATCCACTGGGACCTGGTCTTGATCCAGCGCGCCGACTACGGCGGTGGTGAGATTTGGTTCGATGATAAGCTGATTCGTAAGGACGGCGTTTTCACCGATGATGCGATGGAAAAGGAATTCTCAACCGAGAACCTGAAGTCGTCGTCGTTAGAATAGATCGATATCTCAGTAACACGGGTCGGTCAGGACCTTTATGGTCCTGACCGACTAACTTGTACTCGAACGGAACCCGCAGCAAGCTGTGGGGCACCCTGGTATCATTCCCAAGACATCTCGTCATTCATTCCCCCACATCTCGTCATTCCCGCGATGTTACACAATCCCCACGAAATCTCGTCATTCCCGCGAAAGCGGGAATCCATTCTTATCGGGCTGGAAGCCTTGTGGCGCAAAGCACTGGATCCCTGCTTTAGCAGGGATGACATGTCGGGTAAGCACTGGCCCCCCGCGTTCGCGAGGGTGACGGATAGAGAGGCAATGGCGCGCTGTCAAGAACCTGGCGGTCCTGACCGATGTAGCTGTACAAGAACGGATTTCACAGCAAGCTGTGGGGCACCCTGGCGGTCCTGACCTACGAAGCCAATTTGGAATTACTGGACCGCCTGTCGTGACTCGGCAGGCGGTTTGGTTTGCCACCAACCCTCGCTGATGCTAACACCGATGATAACTATCGCGCCCCCGATCAGGAAGCCGGGTGTTAGCGTCTCCCCCAGCCAGAAGTAGGCCACGATTGAAGCTATTACGGGCTGAACATTGTGGTAAACGGCTACACGAGAGGCCTCCCAGTACTTGAGTAGCCAGAACCAGAGCACGTATACGACGATCGAAAGCCCGAGGGCCATGTACGCCACGGAAGCCCAGGCACCCAGAGTCACAGCGGTATAGTCGAACTGGATCGCACGATAAAGCCCGAACGGAAAATACACCGCCGTCCCGGCCGCCAGGGCGAATGCGGTTGTGCGCAAGGCGCCGTACTTCTGCACCATCGGTTTGCCCAGGATGGTGTAGTACGACCAGGCAATAACCGAACCCAGGATCACTGAGTCACCCATCATGTACTCGCGGCGCACTTCCAATCCGCCTGAGAACATTATGAGGAACACTCCGATCAGAGCAGCCACAATCCCGAGTGCGCGACGCCCATGAAATTTCTCCTTCAGATAGATCAAGGCCAGCACAAAAACCCAAATCGGAGTTGTTCCAAACAGGAAGGCACCATGGCCAGCCCCGGTCAAAGACTGGCCGAGAAGAAACAGCGTCTGATTGAGCGGTATGATCAGGAGTCCCAGAAGAAAGATGCGTCCGTAGTCGCTTCGCTCGATAGGTCGACGGTGCTTGCTGAGACGATCGACGATCAGGAGCGCGATGGTCGCCAGAACGAAGCGATAGAAGGCAAACGTAAACGGCTCTATGATCGCGAGTCCGTACTTCGCGATCGGGTAAGCAAACGAACCGGTCAGCTGGAGAACGACAACCGCCAACACCAATCGGCCAGCCGAGGGCGTATCCAGGACTTTCCGTTCGATTGTCGTCACCAGTTCCTATCGTACCGAAGCGGCTAAATCAAGCCGCGATAGAGACCGCCATCGCAGGGAATAGCGGCGCCTGTGATATAAGCAGCTGGAGTACCAGCCAGGAACGTAATCAGAGCGGCCAGTTCCTGCGGCTGTCCAACCCGCTGAGCAGGGGTGTTCGCAGCAAACCCGGCCACAACTTCTTTCGGACTCTGATTTGTCTGCTGGGCCATCGTCTCCGACAGACTGGTCAAGCGTTCCGTCGCCGTATAACCGGGACAGACGCAATTGAATGTGATCCCGTGGCGGGCATAGTTGTTCGACAGAGTCTTGCAGAGTCCCGCCACCCCGGCTCGATAGGTATTGGAGAGAATCAGCGTGTCGATGGGCTGCAAGACGCCCACCGAAGTGATGTAAATCACGCGTCCCCACTGCCGATCGATCATGCCTTCGATTGCGGCCCGGGTCAGGTTGATCGCCGGTCCCAGAACTAAGTCGTGAGCCTCCTGCCAGCGTTCGGTGGGGTGGTCGACGAACTGCCCGGGCGGTGGACCACCGGCGTTGGAGATCAGGATATCGATCTCGCCCGCCTCTTCAACAATGCGCTGACATTCATCAGCCTTGGAGACATCCCCGGCGATGAGCACCGGCCACCGCTGGGTCTGCTCGTGCATGTAGTGCCCGGCCGACTCCAGACGAGCCTGATCACGACCATTGATTACGACTTCGGCGCCTTCGGAAGCCAGCGCCAGAGCTGCGGCGGCTCCTAACCCGGACGACGCGCCGGTCACCAGCGCGCGTTTTCCCTTGATTTGCAGATCCACGTCTACCTCTTCAGTTTTGCCAGCATTTCCGGCAAATACGCGGCAGTCAGGCAACCCCGCTCAAAGTCACGGACACGGAATCGCTCGTTGGGCGAGTGGATGTTGTCATCCGCTTGACCGAAACCGATCAGCAGCGTATCGAGTTTGAGGATCGCCTTGAAGTCGTTGACGATCGGGATAGAGCCACCCTCAAGCATGTACACCGGCTCAACGCCAAAACCAGCCTTCAGAGCATCGTTCGCAGCCGCCAGCCAGGGGGAGTTCGGCGGTACGAGACAGGCCTCGGCACCACCATGCTTGTCCACCTTCACCCGAACCGATTTCGGAGCAATCCGCTTGAGATACTTTTCGATCTTGTTGCAGATGTCTTTCGGCTCCTGGCCTGGTACCAGGCGCATAGTGATCTTGCAGGAGGCCATGGACGGGATGATTGTCTTGGCCCCTTCGCCCTGATAACCACCGGTGATGCCATTGACATCGCAAGTGGGACGCAGCCACGTCCGCTCCATCGTCGTGAAGCCCTTTTCACCGCCCAGAGCAGGGACTTTGAGCGACTTCTGATACGGCCCCGCCTTGAACGGCAACCGCGCCAACTGCTGCTTCATCAGCTTACCGATTGGCTTGACGCCCTTGTAGAAACCGGGGATGGTGACATGGCTGTCTTTGTCGTGGAGACTTCCAACCATCGCGCACAGAGCATTGACCGGATTGGTGATAGCACCACCGAATGATCCCGAGTGAACATCGCGGTCCGGGCCATACACAAAGACCTCCACGGAAGCTATCCCGCGTAGACCGATTGTCACGGCTGGCAAGGTGCGACTGAACTGCGCCGTGTCTGACACCACCACAACATCGGCCGCCAGCATCTTCTTGTTCTTGCGGATGAACTTCGGCAGATTGGCTGAGTGGGTCTCTTCCTCTCCCTCGATGAGCAGCTTGACATTGACCGGCAGGGTTCCGGTCGCCTTGATCACCGCCTCGAGGCCTTTGATCTGCGCGAAGGTCTGACCCTTGTCGTCAGTGGAGCCCCGAGCGTAAATATAGCCACTCCGAATTTCAGGTTTGAACGGAGCCGAATTCCACAGTTCCAGCGGCTCCGGCGGCTGAACATCGTAATGACCATAGTACAGAACGGTCGGAGCCTTTTTGTCGACCAGGTACTGGGCATAGACAACCGGGTGTCCGCCGGTCGGCATGACCTTGGCCCTGAAACCGATTCCGGCCAGATGCTGCTTGAGCCAGCCGGCACAGGCGACGAGGTCTGGCTTATGTTCGGACTTGGCGGATACGGAGGGGAATTTCAGAAGGGCAAAGAGATCACTCAGACGCTTCTTTTCAGTTTGTTTGAGATATTGCTTAGGTGTCATGCGAAATCCTTTCGGGCAAAGACTCATCCATGTTTTCGTGGAATATAGCTAGCTTACAGGAGCGTGTAAAGCGGATCGTGTGAATGACCTGCCCCCCTGTGTCGGTCCAGTTTGAAAGATAGTATATTGGATTGGATCTGAGAAGGACCCGGTTGTGGGCCGGACACTGAAACGAGCCCCTCGGAGGGTGGGCCTCCACAACCAGCTTGACAGATGTTATGAAGAAAACTAACCTAAGAAGTGGTACAACAACCGGGGGCAGGTCGCACGAGCACAGTATTAGCAGACGGATATTATCGAAAGGTGAAATCATGAACAAGAGACTAGTAGTGGCGATGCTGTTCAGCCTGTCCATTGCTGTTGGTTCGCATTCATATGCGTCCGAGCGCGAACCCGAGAGCATTAGAATCGAATTGGCAGAAGAGGGCATCGATGGGTATTGGGTCCATCTCCCACGCGACTACAATACTCAACAGCTATGGCCAGTGCTCGTTTATCTCCATGGGGCTGACGCCGTCTTTGAGGATCTCGATTATGTTGTTGATGTAGGTCCCATCGGCTACGCTGCCAGTGACACGAGTCAATCGGGAGAGCTAAGGAACCTTATCACATCAAGATTCATCATCATAGCGCCTCATTTGATAACGTCATCTGTGTTTGACGCCTCATGGGCAACCGAAGTGGATATCTTGGATGCTATCCTTGACACTGTCCTAAATCAGTACTCTGGTGACAGAGAGAAGATGTATATCACTGGATTGAGTCTTGGCGGTGCAGGCAGCTGGTTATTACCACGCGTCACAAGGCATTCAATTGCGGCTGTTGTCCCCGTCTGTGGAGCACCCCGTGGTCATTTTGCGGGCGATCCACGTCCTCGGGACAAAACATCTATTGAGCCGAACGATCAATTTGACCCTACTCCTTTCGAGACAATTCCCGTGTGGAACACAAGCAATGCCCGCGATGGTTGGCCTACCAGGGTCTTTCAATCAACTGCCGTCAAAGAGATTGAAGCTTTGGGTGGTGAGAAGTTTCTCAAGTTGCCGACTGCGTCTCCGTCTGGTACAGAATACCTGAAACACCGGCGAATCTTCACGAGTTTTGATCGAAGTGGTCACGACGCTTGGAGCGCTACTTATTGCAACGCACAAGTATACCGCTGGTTGCTGTCCTTTAGTTATCGTGATGGGGAGATTGTGCAGGAAGACTGAATACACTTGGACGGACGCCGATTCAATACATATCGTGCTTCATCTTTCCTCCTGCCAGGTGTCGGATATCCTCACGTTAGGAATTGGACAACCTCCCGTCTGAATGTGCTGCCAGAAATGCTTAGTAGTCTTTGCGCTTGAAGACTGTCAGGGTGACCGCAAAGAGCGCGGCCGCGAACAGAAGTGAGCTCCACAGCGGCAACCACGTGGTCACTCGACCCGATGCCAGCTCAAGAGAAAGATCCGACATCTGACCAGTCTTCGGGAGGATATAATACAGCGCATCGATGACTTTGATCACGACCTGGTTGCTGGTCAGTCCCGAGACCAACTCGTGATAGCTTAGCAGGCGTTGCGCCAACCACATGGAGAAGACTAGCATCACGGCCATGGCATTGGAGCCGAAGACAACTCCGCCAAAAACGGTCACGCTTAGCCATACCAGGAAGATCAGCAGGTTGACTACGACAACGGGAAGCACATCAACCTGAAACATACCGAACGACAGACCGGCTGTGGAATAGTTGATGGCTAGAGCGACCACCATCGCGCCGCCGTAGACAATCCAGATGCTAATCGTCTTGCCAATCAGCAGCTGGGCTCGTGACACCGGTTTTGACAGGTAGTAGTCCGAGCGTCCCTTGATCAACATGTTGGGAATCAAACCAGCCGTGGCCAATACGCCGAGAAAAACCAGAAAATACATGAAGCTGTCGATTCCCCTCAGCATCGCCTCGGGCAAGATGCCATCGACATCGTTGAGATCAATTGCCTGCCCC
>CAZHDS010000118.1:0-10297 GCA_964531495.1 uncultured Ignavibacteriales bacterium | reverse complement strand
GCGCCGCCCTCGCGGATCGACAATGACATCGTCTCTCTGCATTTTGATCATGCCCATGCGTGTATCGACTCCCTGACCCTCAAGACCGGTAGCAACCACGATCTCCTGGACCAGCCATCAAACATCGAAATGGGCCGATACGGCCTCGGCGGGCTGGCCCGTCTCGAGAACTTCACCCAACTGGTGTCCTATCTCGACTATGGCGACTCGGTGGTGCTCTCGTATTCTAATCAGGCAGCCTATGGCACCAAGACCTTTCATCTGCACTGGTCCGACATACGCGATTTTGAGATGACTATGGAGTTTTTTGTCGAGGAGTCACTCTTGGTGATACTCGGCAACTCGTGGTCGCCGGGTGGTGACAATGTGATCGGTGATGGCGATTCGATGGCTGTGCGTACATCGAGCGTGGAAGCTGATGTCTTCCCTGTTCGCTATGATACTTCCGCAGCAGAGCTATACTCCGGGTTGGCCCTCAGCGCAGCGTGGTTCACCAGCGATCAGGATGAAGTTCTGGGATGTCGTTTCCCGACTATGAGATATATACGATGTAACCATGGAACCCGAGCCGAGGGACCGCTGATCGACCTATGGACTGGTTATCATCGAATCGACTTTACAGTAAAGAGTAGCCGCGAGGCTTTTGTTGTCTGGGCGGTCGGATCACTCCCTCAGTAGCGCTTGGATAGTTAATCGTAGACACGGAAAGTCAAAGACTGTAATGGGTACCATATGAAATACAGAACTTTTGGATACGGACACCGGGCCATTACGGTGGCGATGCTGCTCTTACTATTCGTCGCCTTTTTGGTACAATGCTCCGACGACAGCCCCACGAAATCAGATCCCCACCAGATCGACCTGCATCTAAAAATAGCATCCCCTGATATGGTTTCGCAGATTCAGTCTGTACGCATCACCGTGATTCCAGTCAGCGGGGGCGACTCGATTGTGGTCATTTGGCCGGTTATCAACGGTCAATATGCTGGGGAAGTCGTGGGCGTGCCCGCCGGAGACGTCCTGGTCATCACCGAAGCGCTGGCGAGTGACGGTCGCGTGGTCTATCGCGGTGAGATGGTGGTAAGGGTAGTGCCGGGCGAAGTGGCTGACGCTGAGATTGAGATGCAGCCGTATGGTGCGGTCGTGAAGCTAACGCCGCGGAATCATAGTATCAGCGCCGGAAGCTCCTTCGCAGTCGACATTAAAGCGTATGGACTCCCCAACGCGGCCCACTTCGCCTGTCGTTTGTACTACGATAGCGATCTTCTTCGACCGGATAGTGCCAAAGCGGGAGGACGGTTGTTCAACGGAAGTGTCATGCCATTTGTCCTCACTGATCTGCTTTCGGCTGACCCGCCTTTTTATGCCCTCGACATAAGCAGCTTCTCGCCATCGGAGGCGATGGTTGATGACTCTGGCCATGCCACGCTGGCAACGGTATTTTTCAGCAGCGGGATTCCAGAAATCGGAAGTCCACTGGCCTTGACAACAGAGATCACGGTTGATTCCCTCCGGCTAGTCGATATCGAGGGAGTCGATATGGATACCGCTCCAGTCTATCGCGACCTGGCCGTCATTGCCTTCACTGATTTCGGAGTCGATCTGATTCCGCCAGCGCCAGTGATCGATCTCAAGCTCGATTCGGCCAGCCAATCTGCTGCCTATCTTTCGTGGACAGCACCAGGTGATGATGGCTACGTCGGAACGGTGTACCAATACATGCTTAGACGCTCCGACTCACCAATCACACTGCTCAATTGGGTTCTTGCTCAGCCCATCACGGCGACACCGACGGTTCTGCCTGCCGGCAGAAATCAAGTTGTGGCAACTTCCGGATTCAGCTTGGTGGACACGACCTACTTTGCCCTTCAGAGTATTGATGAAGCAGGCAACCTCTCACTGCTCTCCAATGTGGCGATGGGAGCCGCGCCAGACATCACGCCGCCGAGTACGATTTCCAATCTGGCTATTTCTGCTCAGACGAGTAGTGACGTCACGCTAACCTGGACCAGCCCCGGCGACAACGCCACCAGGGGTATCGCCAGTCAATACGATATTCGCCATGCCAACAGCCCTATCACCACCGCCAACTGGGCCCAGGCCACTCCGGTGACCGGCGAGCCAACGCCCCAGATACCGGGCATAAATCAGAGCATGACTATGTCTGTAGCGAACAATCGCATCGTCTATTTCGCGATGAAGGCGGGCGATGAGATTCCGAACTGGTCACTTCTGTCCAATGTGGTGACATCCACGCCGCCCGACGCTAACCCGCCCAACAATGTCGTGGACTTGATCGTAACCGAAATCGGCGGCAGTTCTGTCTCGCTGCGCTGGTCGGCCCAGGGGGATGATCATCAGACCGGTGTGGCAAGCAGCTATGATCTACGCTATGACACAATAGTGATTTCCGAGGCGTCGTTTGCCGGTGCCACTCCTGTGGCTAATGTGCCATCGCCGCAGGCACCCGGCACATTGGAGTATTTTACTGTCACTGACCTGGACTCCGACACAAAGTACTACTTCGCGATCAAGATTGGCGATGAGGCCCTCAACTGGTCGTCGCTATCGAACACTCCAACCGCCAGCACCTATGACATAACGGCGCCGGGCGCCATAACTGACTTGACCGCCGGTGACTATACTTCTACTTCGGTCGTGCTCACTTGGACTTCTCCTGGCGATAGCGAGGACCGGGACACTGCTACCTCTTACGACCTGCGATGGTCGTATGCGACGATAACCGAGAGCAACTGGTCCGCAGCGACGGTCATCACCGGCGTACCAGCACCCAATGTGGCCGGAACGGCCGAGACCCTGACGGTGAACGGGCTGCCCACAGCTGGTACATACTACTTTGGGATCAAGACCTCGGATGAGGCTGGCAACGAAAGCCTCCTGTCCAATAATGCCAACCTCGTGATGATCGTCGTAACCATCCCGGACGCGGTGCTTGAAGCGGCTATTCGGCAGGAGATCAGTCGGCCTACCGGCGGACTGGTCGCCCCTGATCTGGTTACAGTGGATAGCATTGACGTCGATGATTTGGGCGTCAGCGATCTGACCGGTCTGGAGTACTGTCCCAACCTGAGGTTCCTGCAGATTAGCTGGAACACTATCAATGACATCAGTCCCATCGCCGATCTGGCCAATCTGCAGCATCTGGCGATGGTTGATCTTATGGTGACTGACCTCTCGACGCTTGGCGGCTTGACTGGCCTGAGCTTCCTGGACCTCTCCGGCAATCGGTTCGTTGGGAACTACGCTCCAGTCTCTGAGCTTACCTGGCTGGATAGTCTGATCGTCAATACGGACAGTCTCGTGAACGTTGACTTCCTTGAACCGATGGACGGTCTTGTCTATCTGGACATAAGCTACAGTACTGTCGAAACCCTCACGCCGTTGGCTGATTGTCCCAGTCTACGCCACTTGATTCTGGACTATAACTCAATCACCGACCTATCGCCATTGGCCGGTTGTCCCGTTCTGAGCATTCTGTCGATGCGCAACATGCCCATATCGGACATCAGCCCATTGACGACGCTGACCGAGCTTGACACACTATATATTGGTTACAGCTACGTGGCCGATCTGTCGCCGCTGGTCAACAACCCGGGGATGGGAGACGGGGACTTCGTAGATGTCTCGGGGTGCCCGCTTTCGGAGAATTCGGTGTATCTCTTCATCCCGGCTCTGGAAACAAGAGGAGTGACGGTCTTCTGGGGCGAGTACTGATAAATATCTTGGGTAGAGGGTTAGTTCGATAATCAAGGCACCGGGCAGAATGATCTGTCCGGCGTCTTTTGTTCGTGAAATATGACGGAGCCTCGAGTGCGGGGAAATAAAGAAACCGACCGGGATGGTCGGTTTCGGGGAATCTTATGGTGTACTCAGCTATTCCACAATTATGATAACATCCTCGGTCACCTGGGCAGCCAGTGGCTGATCGGCTGCTACGACACCCTGCCCACCTTTGATGAACAGGCCCAGAATGAATATCCACGAGAGGGTCTTCTTGCCCTTGCCCTCGGCAATGATCGTGCCATCCTTACCACTGAGACCGATGTTCTTGTCATCAACAGATTGGAAGCCACTGCCCGCCGTCAACTCAAGCAATTCCACTTCCACCATGCCCGACTTACCCGCGCGTCCGGCCGGTTTGACCGACTTGACTCGGGCCGAACCTTTGACTCCAGCCTTGAGCACCGTCTGCCCACCGATTTCCAGCGGCTCGGCCAATTTGATAGGCACCAGGTCGCCGGGCTTGACGTACTTGGATGAAACATCCTGCTCGAAGGCCACCATCAACTCGGTCCCGGAGGCCACGAGAAAATCTGCGGCCGAAATCGTTGCGGCCATCCCCAACAGCGCGACCACGACACAAAGAACTCTCGCCATACGCAAAAACGCGGTCATAGTATCACTCCTCAAGCTTCGGTAGTTTTTCGCGGGGATCGTCCTTGAACACGATGGTCACTTTATCCCCCGACGGAAATACGATTTCCCCGAGCATATCGAACAGCGCGAAGGGGCTGTCAAGCTGCTTGCGAATTTCGGACTCGCGGCCAAATGTCTCCTGCTGGCCGCCGTGGTCGTTTTTGTCGAGTGCAACATAGATCTTATCGCCCGACTGCCACTGCAGCTTCTGGGGACGCCCCGGTACAATCATGCCGCTCGGCCAGGTTTCATCCTGTCCCGATGGTACCACAGCAATATGTACATGGTGTCCCGAAGGACAATAATCGACACTAAAATCATACTCGTGGCGGCGGTCGAAATATTTGGCCTGTTTAAGATAACGATCGATACGTGACACATCGGCGGACCGTGAAGGATCACCCAATAGACTGCCCCGAACCAGCTTGAGATCGCGCACAGCCTTGCCGAGCAAATAGTCCGGACGGTCAGAGGCATCGGCAATCTCGCGGGCGAGCGATTGAAGCTCATTGCCGGCCGAACTGGCCCGGACCCGAGTTTGCTGGCGCTGCAGCGAGCCACTCACCGCACCTTCGATCGCCGTGTGCAGCCCCTTCTCGGAGGAGCTCAGGTCGGTACCATGAAGCTGTCGATCATTGGCAACCTGCTGAAGGACCGGCGCCCAGGCGGCGGAATCGGTTCTGCGAACGAAAGCCGCTTTGAGCAACTCCCACATGTCGAGACCACGACCGCTACGGGAGTACAACTCCGAAGTGGAGTCACCCTGATGATGTGCCTTGAGGCCAGCTTCGAGACCAATATGAATATCGGTCAGGATCGGCGTCTGATCCGCTGGGTTGACAACCGGCCAGAGGGAAGGATCGGACACCAGGCCGGCCAACTGCGTCATTCGGTTTTCGAGGTCGGCCAGAGCTTCAACCCTGGCCTTACTGTCATAGGAACCGCGAATCTGCTGCGCCGGGATCAGGAACTCCTCAAATAGACCCTTCGTAATCCAGGCATTCTCATAACGACGGTAAGCCGAGACGATGTTGCGCCGCTCCTCACTGGTGGCATCCATCCGTAGCCGCTGACCCAGAGTATTATCCTCTATGGCTGTTGTTCTAGGTAGTAACCAGGCGAAGTGATAGAGATAGGGGACCGAGACCAAGGCCATCCAGATGACGCTCGCGATGACTACGAATCTGGTCATGCGGCGCATAACTGAGACACTGCGACTGCGCTGGATGGCGTTCAGTATCCAGTAAAACGGCCGCTTGACACCTATCGGCTGCATCTTCTCTGGCGGGGCGTAGACAGAGCGACCCACATCGGTACCGATCTTCTCCGGCGACTGGCCGGTGCACGAAACAAAGAAGACCTGGAAATCCAGCGTGCGCCCAACGACGACCTTCAGGAACTCCTTCAGTTTGACCAAAATGTCGCGGACCGTACCTGCCCTGACCGAGTTTGAGGAAATATTGTTGCTGGAAAGTACTTTGGTCAAGAACAGCTCATAGTCCTCAGCCAGAAACGACTCGTCCTCCGGGCTCACCAGGACTGTCTGTCCCTCGGATGCAAAGCCGGGAAGCACATCCGCCTTGGTCACAACCAAAGTGACCGGGATGGGTAGTCTTTTGCCCAGCGGAGCCAATTGTTCAAGGATGTGTACGAACGACGCGGCGTGGGCCTGACACTGGACTACGGCCCCAAGTGCTTTGGGATCGAAGAAGAACATCAAGCCATCAGCGCCAGCCATGAAGTCGTTCAGTTTGTCCTTGAAGTCGTGCGGCTCGGCGATATCGGCAGCCTTGCCATCATAGTCACAGGTCACCACGGGCACTTTGCGGTCGCCATCGATTATGGCGCTGAATTGCAGAACCTTGTCTTTGCGGGTCGGTTCGGGAAAACGCTTTTCTTCCTTGAGATCGACCATCGTACCGACTGTCGACGTGGCCCCGATACCCCAGAGGGCGCGATAGTTGGCCAGGAACTCCCCGGCCGTGATGTTGTCGTTGACCGATAGCTGCAAATTGCGAGCTATTTTGCTCTCCTCGTTGAGGACAGTGAAGTAGACGGTCTTTCCAGCGTTGGCATGACCGTATACTCCGATGCGCAAACCAGCTGGCCAATCAAAGCCCCCACCAGCCTGTCCCCCGCCGCCAGCACTGGCAGCAGCCGACTTGCCCTTTTTGAATAGCTTGAATATCTTGCCGAATTTCACGATCAATCACATCCTGATCAGTTGCCCTGATCGTCAGTAGTTACGGGACGACTCTGGACTCGCCGTTCCATCTCCTGGAATTGCTGCTGCTCGTAGTCAGCCCATTTCATAGGCACCCAGATTGCTGCCAGCAGAAACAATACCATCACCAGACCATACCATAGGTAGGCCGGATTGCGTTGCGTCAGAACCAGTCGGAAATAACGCCAACTAGAGAACGCTCCCTTGCCCTTGCCGCCAGTTTCGGATAGAGCCTTTTTGATGCGCGACCAGAGGCTGGTGCTGCTCAAGTAGCCCCAGGATTTGAAGTACTTCTGGGCGAGATGATCCTTCTCGGCCATCTTGTTGAAGTCTTCCACGCGCAGGAGGTGGAACTCCAATGAGCCGCGGTCGGCCAGGATGTCCGAGCCCAGAGCCAAACGCCGGCGTTGAAGCTCGAGCAGTTTGCGATCCGGTGTGAGTCCTGCGAAGGCCTCTGGACTCAGGGATTGATCTACCGGACGACCATAAGTGTTGAGATAACGAGCTAGCTCGCTCAGCATGAAAGAATTCAGGCGGAAATCACCATTCATCGCTCCTTCGCGGAACAGAAGCGGAGCGAGGGTCCCCTCGAAGAAGGGCACATCCTGCTTCACAGCCCTCAGGCCGCGACAGTAAGTGAAGGCTTTGTTCGAGTGGCCGTCGATGTCTGCTTCAGCCTCGAAGAAAGACACCAGAATCTGGATGGTCAGGTGCCGCAAATCGGAACTGGTGAGAGGCGCTTGCCGAATGCGGTCCAGCAGCACCCGATCCAACTCCATGGCCTGATCCCGTTGTTGCCGCATGGCCTGAAAGACAGCCCCGATGCCCTGATAGGTCTGCATGAAGGCGGCCGCCTCAAACTGGGCGTAATTGTTCTCGTAGGTGTCAATGTAGGAGAAGAGATCGTCAACGTATTTTCTGACAGCAATGCGATCTTGCATATTCTAACCGTTTCAGATAGTGTATACGATCAAGTCCATTTTGCCGAGGCCGGTAAATTTCTCTGGATCAACTGCGCCTCGGAACACGAGCGTAAACTGCTTCACCGAGGGAGTCGCCAGCATATCCTGAGGATGAAGAGCAACTTTCGCGCTATATGTGACAGCGTCAATCTCCACCGGGTCGGTCTCGCCCAGACCTCGAGCTTCGTTGAGCCCCAGCCTGACCTGCATGGTCGACCACTCGGCAGCCGAACACAAATCCTTGTTCATCAGCACGACAGCATCAGTCACGGAGCCCGGTTGGGCGGCGCTAATCAGCAGGTAGGTCAACTCGCCGACCCGCTCCACCTGGACGTTGCTGTAGTCAAACGACCGATAGGTCTGGCCGTGATAGGTCAGGGAATCCGTTGCTACAGCCTGATGACCAAGCTGGTCCTTCTTGACCTGAGCCAGGAATCCCATCATGGCCCGCAGGGTACCGAGGATACCATCGATATCCTTCAGATGGCTGCCCAGACGCTGGTGATCATACTCGGCCAGCAGGAAGGCATCAACTGACGACATGAAGCGCCCCACATCGGAACCACCTTCCTTGACGAAAAAGCGCTCGTTGAGATAGTCCTTGAGGCCGGGCTGCAGATTCAAAAGCGTCGTCAAAACACGAAATAGTCGCTTGAAGAACAGAACCATATGGAGGGGATGACCACTATTCTTCCCTACCACGAAGAGATCGAGCGAGGCCGAAAGATGGTACGCAAATTGGTAGATAGTCTGCTTGAAGGCTTCCTGCAGACCGGTCTTCTGATCAGCCAGCGAGCCCTCTGAATAGATTGCAGCAAAAGCGCGCGAACAAAGCGCCAGGAGATTTTCCAGGCGATTGCGATAGTCGACGACTTTCTGGGTCAAGCGCTCATCGGCATGAGCTGACAGACAAGGCGGGTAGAAGAACTCCGCATGGCGAACATCTTCACTGGCGACAGCCAGTTCAGCGACCTGTAGGAAGCGTCCCTGTGGCAACTGAGGCGGTTTTCCCAAATGGACAGAGTAGTTCCCGGCCAGATACGGATGGCGAGGCGGATCCTCAGCCGGATCAGGCTCGCCGGTCTCCCTCTTGGATGGTGCGCTAATCCCAACATAGACTGGCACGACCGATTCGCTCACATCGATTTCGGATCTCAGACTGCCGTGGCTGGCCTGGTTGACCTCAATCACCGAACCGTCCGGCGTGACCGCCTGGCAGCGAACCATGTCAACCACCAGACGATTGGCCGCCACCGAGACATTCATCATCAGGGCCGGCTGGCCGTCAAAAGACTTGCGAACCAAGCCAAATCGATCCCCTACGCTCACGCCATACCAGCGGGCGAGGTTCTCGAAATAGCTCTCCTGGTCGCGGAGATGCTGTTGCGTAACAAGCATCCCGTCCTGCCAGTTAACTGAATATAAGTTCAAGTCACTCATTGCTTTGCCTATCCTATCGCAAATCGAATGTATGCCTGTCCAAAGGTCGTGTCAAGTTTTCATACGAGAACCCGGTCGTGATCAGTATCCGAAAGCCGCTAAACATGAGTTGTGTACCCCAGTCGACTGCGATCGCTGCTGGAGCCCAGTCTGAGCCCGTGGCTATCGACATGAAGCGACAGGCGATAGTCGAGATTGTTTGGCATGACCGTTTTTAGAATCCAGGCCAACTTGCTCCGTAGCGTCTTCCCTGGCAACCAGTCCCCAGCTTGGCTCGCCGAAATCTCACTGACGTGCACTTCGTAGGCCGAGTCGCATTCCTGGAATGAGCTTCCCAGAACGGTGGAAACGCCCAGGGCGCTCGATTTCTGACCCAAACGGCTCTGGAGGGGGGCAGGGATACTGGTGGTGGAGGGCACATTTTCTACAATCTTGAAACGGTGGCCGAAGATGGCCGTCAGCACCCACGCTACGCACTCGGCGTTGCCCGCCCAATGGTGAAAGGTCGGCATCAACGAGGACCACAGGCGGAGTTCTTTCAGGTCAGGCTGCTCTCCAGGCAAGACGAAGCCAAACAGCCCCAATAGCCTGATCAGGTGGTCGCGGTCATTTTGGCTAAGCGAGAATTTTAGTGCTTCGCCAGCGGTGAGGGCGTTGTATCGAACCACCGAGCCATCAAACGGTGACATCAAGTGTCTCGCTTCTTGATCCCAGCCATCGGAGCGTGAAGTGATGCCGGCCAGTCCGTAGAAGAATTGATAGGGCATGAAATCAACAGCGCTATTGTAGCCGACCTGCAGCTCGATTGGAGTGCCAGAGGTCAGAGGCTGCCCCGCGGCCGGTGATTGAGAGCGCACCTCCCCTTGATAGTTCTTGTGGCTGCCCTGAGCCAGAATACTGACCGAGTGCAGATCGACCCCAAGTCGCTTCAACAGATTGAGGGCCGTCACGTAGTGGTACGGCCGGCGGCGGCTGCTTAGATCCGGCATGACCGGCACTGCCCTGGTCATCGTTTTGTGATCTCCACCTGGAACTGCGTATTGACGCTCGAACGAGCCTTTAGGAATCGAGACAGACGCTGCTTCAGCAGGTCAAGCTCATCGTCGGAGTAAAACTTTTCGGCATCCACATTGACCCAGACGACGACGCATCGGCGTAGGCCCCGTTCGGCCCGCTGGACGCCATTTTCGCATGCGACGCTCTTCACCCGCGGATCGAAAGCTCGCACCCAACC
>CAZHDS010000117.1:0-10353 GCA_964531495.1 uncultured Ignavibacteriales bacterium | reverse complement strand
GATTACGATTTCGGCCATTGTCAACTGGATTGGCTTCTACACCTGGCGCATCATGTTCAACAACTATGCGGTCGAGGTTTTTGATGCCGACCCGACCGGAGTAGGACTGATCCAAGCCGCCCGGGAGATCCCAGGATTGATGGCCTTTGGAATCGGGATTCTGGCGATCCGCTACACCGAATCGCGCATCGCGTCGGTCTCAATCGTGGCGATGGGACTCGGACTGATCTGGTGTGGGGCCGCACCATCCCTATTGATGTTAGGGCTCGCGACCGTGCTGATGTCTTTTGGCTTCCACTACTTCGAACCGACGAATTCATCTCAATTGCTTCTTCTGGCCAAGCCGGGTGAACTGGGCAAAGTCCAGGGAAGGTTGACCTCGTATGAGTCTATGACCGGACTGGCTGCGGCCGGTTTGGTGCTCGTGCTAACGCTGTTTTTGGACTACCGCGCCACTTTCTACCTGATCGGTGCCGTGGTGACTGGAGCGGGGCTGTATCTGACTATTGCCCTTCCTCCCAACCGGGGCAAAACTGAGAGGCGCAAGTTTCGGATCGAAAAGAAATACTGGCTGTACTACTCACTATCGTTTATGCGGGGCTGCCGCCGGCACATTTTTACGACGTTCGCGATCTTCCTGTTGGTTCGAAATCATGGTCTGGACATCACGACCGTGTCGATTATTATGTTGGCCAACAATGCCATTACGATCTTCACCAACCGCCTCTTGGGATATCTCAGCGATCGCCTCGGTGAGCGGGCCGTGCTGGTTAGCTGCTCGGCGATGCTGGTATTCATATTCCTGGGCTACGCTTACGTGAGCTTCCTGCCCCTGCTAATCGGACTTTATGTCGTTGACAATATCCTGTTTGGCTCGTCCATAGCGTTGAAGTCGTATCTGGGCAAAATCGCCACGCGAGAGGACCTCACCAACTGCCTTTCATTCGGGATGACGGCGAATCATGTCATCGCGGTCGTAATACCGATCGTAGGGGGCGTCGCCTGGGTCAAGTTTGGTTATGAAGCGACCTTCATAGCCGGAGCAATAATTGTCCTGATTGACATGGTTCTGGCAACCAGAGTGCCTGGCAAGAGTTGACCGGGAAGATGTCTCTTGGGAACACGGGTTTTCGCAACGGTTGCAAGAGTCTTGCGTAGTGATTATCATGTACGATTGAGATATGCGTTGGGACACCCAACCTAACATGGAGTCTATTGTGAGTATTGGCCTGCGACGGAAACTGTCTGTTCTGATCTCTCTGATGTTACTGTGGTCTGTTCCGACCACTTTCGCAGCCGACAAGTCTCCATCAGGGGTTGTCAAGGGAAAGGTCATTGACGGTGCCACGAAGACTCCCCTCGTCGGTGTGAGCGTGGTCTTACTCAACAGCGAAAAAGGGGTGAGCACGGATGCCGACGGTGTCTATCGCATCTCAGGAATCCCGGTCGGCCATTATTCGATGAGCGTGCGCTCGATCGGTTACGAGCCGTTGGTTCGCACAGACATCATCATCAAGCCGGGGCGGACGATATTTGTCGATGCCGAACTCAATCAGACGTTGGTCGAGGTCTCTTCGATAACGGTCACGTCCGGCTATTTTTCACAGCCTGAGGATCAGCCCACCAGCGCGATCAGTTTTTCCTCGGAGGAGGTGCGGCGCTCGCCCGGCACGGCTGGCGATGTTAGTCGTATTTTATCAGGACTGCCCAGCATCGCCAAAGTAAATGACCAGCTGAACAGCCTGGCTGTGCGAGGCGGCTCGCCATTTGAGAACGCCTTCTATCTCGACAACATCGAAATCCCAAATATCAATCACTATCCGCTTCAGGGTACCACCGGCGGCCCCATCGGGCTGCTCAACGTCGATTTTATCGAGAGCGTGGACTTTTCTGCAGGTGGTTTTCCGGCGGCCTATGGTGACAGGTTGTCGTCGGTGATGGAACTCCGTTTCCGGGAGGGAAATCGCGAGGAGTTCGACGGTCAGATTGGAGTGCATTTCGCCGGGGTCGATGCTATCGCCGAAGGACCGCTACTTTCGGGGCGAGGCTCCTGGATGTTCAGCGCCCGGCGCAGTTTCCTGGATCTTCTCGTGGATGCAATCGGTACCGGCGTGGCTCCCAAATACTCCGACTACCAGGGCAAAATCGTCTACGACGTGTCACAACGCAGCCAGCTTTCATTGCTCGGCGTCGTGGGCGTTGACCTGATCGAGTTTGACAGCGCCCAGTCGAATGAAGACGGCAATCCGGTATTCGGCGTTTCCGACGGCTGGGAATCGGCCTACGGTATCAACTGGCGTTATCGGTGGGGAAATGGCTATTCCAATACCTCGCTGGGCTACCTGGCCACCAGATATGGCGGGGCGTTCTCAGAAACATCGACCGGTGACGAACTGGTTTGGCAAAGCACTACTGAGGCCAATCTTCAATTGCGCAATGTCAACCACTACCGTCTTAGCGAAAGCAGCAGTCTTGAGTTCGGATTTGAAACCAAGCGCTATCTGAACGACTGGGACTACCGCGTGGCCGAATACACCAACTTTCTTGGCGGAACCTCGCCGCCCGACACCGTGGTTGTCTCGGAGGAGAGCTCCACCGCCGGTGTTTTTCTGTCGTTGAGCACTCGGCCGGCACAGCGGCTCTCAACCACCCTAGGCCTGCGCTTCGATTGGTCAGAGGGCAGCCACAACTACTATCTCTCACCACGATTTTCATTTGCCTATGAGTTCAACGAGAGAACCAGCCTGACTGGCGCCTCCGGCATCTACTACCAGTTCCTCAGTCCGGCCCTGCTGGCCCAGGATGACGTCTTTCGCGAACTGCGCGATCCTATGGCAACTCACTACGTCCTGGGCGTACGTCATCTTCTTGCACCCGATACGCGCCTCACGGTTGAGACATATTACAAGCAATACTACCACTTTCCACTCGATCCAAGCCAGCCGCAACTATCGATCGCGGATGAATTCGGTTTCGGCCATTTCGTGGGGACGTTTAAGAGAATGGAGGACCGGGGCAGCGCCTACTCGGCCGGGTTGGAAGTCACGGTCCAGAAGAAATTGGTCGAAGGGATCTACGGTCTGGTGTCCGGAGCGTATTTCCGCACTCGTTACCGGGGCCTTGATGAGATATGGCGCGATCGTCTTGTCGACAATCAGGTCCTGTTCTCTGTCGAGGGAGGTTACAAGCCCAGCAACAAATGGGAGTACAGCCTGCGTTGGGTCTTTGCTGGCGGACGGCCCTACACCCCGCTTGACACGGTTAAGTCAAGGGACTGGAATCGTTCTATCAGAGATGCAGATCGGGTCAATGAGGAACGATTCAGCGCTTACCACTCGCTGAACCTTCGCGCTGAGCGGCGTTTCAATTTCTCAGGCTCAAACCTGATCGTGTATCTCTCGGTCTGGAATGCTTACAACCGTGAAAATGTAGCCGACTACTACTGGAATTCGAGCACGCATGAGCCCGATGTCGTGTACCAGTGGAGTACCTTGCCGGTCCTGGGGATGGAATACGAGTTCTAGCCAGGTTTCTCTGACTGCGCAAAGAAAACCCGTGAGCATATCGCTCACGGGTTTTGTAGAATTCCAGTTTGCTGGAATCAGGATCTAGTCGTCGTCATCCATTCCGCCACAATGGCCAGGACCAATGAGGCCATTGTTGTAGTTGTCAAGGATGGTCTTCCAACGGAGAATCCGGTCCTGCCGCTCATCGCTGAGGCGGTTCCAGGCCCGAGCGCGGTGAGTAGCGAGGAAGGCGTCAGCCTTGTCGATCACGTCGGCAACGACGCCGTAGCTGGCGCCCCTGGCGATATTCAGCTTGGCAGCCAGAAGCTGGGCATACAGCTTGGTGATGCCATTGCTGGGGTTACCATAAGTCTTCATCTTGAGGACATCGACCGCCATATGGACATTATTGACATACAGGCTTCTTTGACCCATCTCATTGCCAAGCCAGATCGGCAACAACGGTGTAACCATGTCGCTCTGATTACCGTTGCCCAGTCCAGTCCAGTTCTTCCAATAGCCGATTGTAGCGGTGCAGCCACCTTCGGGAGGTGTAGTCGGCAGCTCAAATTGGATCAGAGACATCTTTTCCTGATCAGTTTCGGTGTAACGGCCCGTGAGAAGCAACCACGGGATGCTGACGCTGAAGTTTGAGTCCGGCGAATGCTCTGAGATGAAAACATCACCCAGAGGGGCAATCGGCTCACACATTTCGGAACCAGCTTCCATATAGCAGACTTCCAGGAACGGCGGGTAGTCACCTTCGGTGGCCCAGAAGATCGTGCGCGGATTATTCAGTTCCACCTGCTTGAGCAGGAGGCCGTAATTGGCGTAGTCACCGGCGATCCAGCCCTGAACCAGAGCAGTAAGGTCGATGAGTTTCCAGCCCATGGCGTCGGCCATGAATGACGTCTCAATGCCCGGCACATAACTGTCGCCAAGGCTGTTCCAGGTCACCGTGGCATCGTCCCAGGGGGCGGTCACGCGGTGAACGTCGATTCTCTGATCGCTGGCTTCGTCAACATACAGATGAAGCGTGGCGGACGTAATCGACGCGCCTTCAGGAATCGCTTTGGCGGCGGTCGCGAGGCCGACCGGGTCGGTGGAGGCGGTGTTCATGATCCCGAGATCAGATTCGCCGCCGCAGCCGATCAGCAGGAAGATCAGCATGAAGGGGGATAGAAGTTTGACGGCTCTGAGCATTTGTGTGACTCCTTACAAGTCAATGTGGTTTTTGGTAACTATCTCATTTCCGACTTCTCCCGTTGAGCTCTGGACATGCTCGTGAAAACCGGAGAAACCAGGACCGCCCACAAAGGTGGGGAATGTAGTCAAGGGAGCAACTTGCGGGCCAAGACAATCGGATTTGCCACCATTGTCAATGTCGCCGCGTCAATACATCGTGCCATTGGCCTTCCTGTGACCGATAGCAGCTTGAGTCGGCCCGATTTGCAGGTGCTGCGCAAAACATGCACATCAGCTTGTTTTCGGATAATCAGATCATCGGGATCGTCTGTGTGAGACACTTTGAGTGGCAGGCCTCTGGGGATTGTATGCATGCAGTTGCGCAGGTCTTGGCGTGAGCTTGCGTACGATATTGGTGGTCTACATGGGTCCATGTGCGGCAAAACACAGAAAACCCGTGAGCGGGATGCTCACGGGTTTTACGTTTATGGGTCAGACGATCATTGAAGTGACGGCGTTATTCGCAGCTGCCGGGACCAATCTTGCCATTGTTGAAGGACCTCAGAGTCCTGGTCCAATCATGGATCATCCGACGTTCGCTCCTCTTCAGGTGTCTCCAGGAACGGGCATCGTGGTCGGCCAGGAACATGTCGGCCTCGGCCATGACGGCGGCGATATCAGCCGGATCGGCTCCATTGGCGACGTTCAGCTTTGCCGTTAGCAGATTACCGTAGAGAGAATAGATCTTATTCCAGCGTCCCCAACAGTTGGACAGGAAGAAGTACAACCCAGCCTCATGCCTATTGTCAACTTCGACGCTTTTTGAGCCGCCCTCGGTACCGAGCCAGAGCGGCAGGAGGGGAGTAATCAAGTCATCCGAGCCGCGCCAGCAACCGGCATGGCGCTGCCAGTAGCGCATGGAACGCGTGCAACCCTCACCACCGCCACCGGGGGCAGAGGGAATGTCAAACAGGATTAGCGACTGCATGGCCGGGTCCACGTCGGTGTGAGCGCCAGTCCAAAGCTGCGATTGATGGTTCCAGTTCTCGTCGGGGTAGATCTCGCGGATAGTGACATCGGCGGTCGGAGCGATTTCTTCACAACCAGCACCGCCGTCGTAGCAGAGTTCCAGGTAGGGCGGATAGTAAGTCTCGCGGCTCTGGAAGAGAGTGCGCGGGATTTCGGCCGCTATTTGATCCAGCAGCAAACCGTTATTGGTGTGCGTTCCATCCATCCAGGACTGAACCAAAGCAGTGATGTCGACATGGCGCCAGCCGGTGCCGTCGGCCATGAAAGAGCCATCGATAGCGCCGTTGTAGGCGCCGCCGAAGCTATTCCACGTGGCTGTGTTCTCGCCCCAGGCGGCCGTGACGCGATGAACATCGATCCGCTGCATGCTCTCAATGTCGACATACAGGAAAAGGGTCGCTGAAGTCAGGGTTGCTCCATCGGGAACAGTAGTCTTCGAAGCCAGGGCGACGCCAACCGGCTCATCGGAGGTGTTCGGGTTCGTGACTCCGTATTCAGAATCGCCAGAGCAGCCGATCAACAGGAAAATCAGCAGGAGGGGTGAGAGAAGTTTTGCGGCTTTGAGCATCGATAGTACTCCTTAGAAATACACCTTGTTCTTTTGTCTTCTGTAATCTCGCTTCACACAAGAAACTGTTGTGCAGATTCTTGAGCACAGAACGGGTGGCAACAGCCCAACACGGGTTGCACCAGTACGTTCGTTTGAGCAATTCGTAGGCCAGTCTGGCCACTATCTGCTTCGATTTTGGTTGCCTTCGGGCAAGACCGCTCAAACAGGCCATATGCCGGTGTCAATTGGGCAACTAAGCGTGTGAGAATCTCAACTCGGTTTGGCCCATCGCCCCCCTAATGGCTGTCGGTCGAACGCACGTTATCTAATCAACTGCACAAATTGGCCGCCGGGGTGCAAGAAGCTGCAGGGGGGAGGGCTGGCAGTAGCTGGCTCATTGACGTCTCCGCTGCCGAACCGGAGGGGAGCCAGTTGGGGTGAATCGGTCAGATTCTGTCCCCCCGAAGCCGAACTACCCGATTGACTTGACGGGGCGGCCAGAGTATATTCCTCGGACACAGCCAAGGAGTTTGTCGATGAAACCGAAAAAATGCAGCGCGGCTCACGGTAATCAGATTTCGTGCAAAGGATGGGCGCAGGAAGCGGCCTTCCGAATGATCAATAATAACCTCGATCCGGCCGTGGCCGAGGATCCTGACAATCTGGTTGTCTATGGCGGCTCGGGGAAAGCGGCGCGCAACTGGGAGTGTTATCACGCCATCTGCAAGTCGTTAAAATCGCTCGGTAACGATGAAACCCTGCTCGTCCAGTCGGGCAAGCCGGTCGGTGTTTTTCGTACGCACGATCACGCCCCGCGGGTACTAATCGCAAATTCGCACCTGGTCCCACACTGGGCCTCATGGGAGAAGTTTCGCCAGCTCGAACGGCTCGGCCTGATTATGTTCGGACAAATGACTGCCGGCAGCTGGATATACATCGGTACCCAGGGAATCATTCAGGGTACCTACGAAACATTCGCCTCTGTAGCGCAGCAACACTTCAAGGGCGAGATGGCTGGCCATTGGATTCTCACCGGCGGCATGGGGGGCATGAGTGGCGCTCAGCCGCTGGCTGCAACCATGGCGGAGGCGTCGATACTCGTTGTCGAAGTTGACGAAAAGCGCATCACCCGCAAAGTCAAAGAGGGTTTCTGCGACGTCAAGGTCAAGAGCCTGGACAAGGCGCTGCAGTTGATCAAGGAGCACACTAAAAGCAAGAAGCCGATCTCAATCGGTTTGGTCGGCAATTGTGCCGAGATCTTCCCCGAGGTATTCCGCCGGGGGATCATCCCTGATGTTGTCACCGACCAGACTTCTGCCCACGATGAGCTGAACGGATACATCCCTGAGGGCCTGACGATGATGGAGGCCTCTCGGCTGCGCAAGAAGGACCCCAAAGGCTATATCGCGCGATCCTATGAATCCATGGTCAAGCACTGTGCGGCCATGATCAAATTCCAGAAAGCTGGCTCGATCGTCTTTGATTATGGCAACAACCTGCGCGGCCAAGCTCAAACCGGCGGTCTGAGCAATGCTTTCGCTTTCCCTGGCTTCGTGCCAGCCTACATCCGGCCTCTGTTCTGCGAGGGGCGGGGACCATTCCGTTGGGTAGCTTTGTCGGGGGATCCGGCCGATATCGCCGTCACTGATGAAATCATCCTGAAAGAGTTTAAGCATAACCAGTCTCTGACGCGCTGGATCAAGATGGCGCAGGAACGGATTCCGTACCAAGGTCTGCCGGCCCGAATTTGCTGGCTCGGTTACGGCGAACGGGCCCGTTTTGCGGAGCTGATGAACAACGCCATCAAACGGGGCAAGATCAAAGCTCCGATCGTTATCGGCCGCGATCATCTTGACTGTGGCTCAGTCGCCTCACCGTATCGCGAGACAGAAGCAATGCGCGATGGCTCCGATGCGATCGCTGATTGGCCGCTGCTCAATGGTATGCTCAATGCGGTTTCCGGGGCCAGTTGGGTGTCAATTCATCACGGCGGAGGCGTCGGTATTGGCAACTCTATTCATGCTGGCCTGGTGATTGTTGCGGATGGCACGGCTCACATGGCTAAGCGCCTCAACCGAGTGCTGACCAATGATCCCGGTACCGGCATCATGCGGCATGTCGACGCGGGTTATCCGGATGCGATCACATTTGCCCAGAAGCACGACGTGAAGATTCCGATGATAAAAAAGCGGTAGGGCCGATATTGGTGCTCAGCGACCGGTCACATTTGGTGGCTGGCCACAGACCGATCGTGCTGAGTCCGGTCGGTCAACAGCGTACAAACAGTTTGACGACTTTCAACAAGGCCGTATATTTCCGTCATGACATCAACGAAGAAAGCTACCCTGTTGGTCAAGAACATTGGCCAGCTGGTCACCATGGCCGGACCGGTGCCACGACTCGGTTCCGCTATGAGCGAATTGGGTCTGATTGAGAATGGCGGTCTGGCCGCAGCCGGCGAGCAGATTTTGGCCGTCGGTACCTCTGACGAAGTGGAAGGCCATACGCCGCTGGCCGAGGGCTGTACCGTGATCGACGCGGGCGGCGCTGTCGTGACTCCAGGACTGATCGATCCCCACACCCATCCAGTCTTTTCGCGAACCCGTGAGAAGGAATTCGAGATGCGTCTGCAGGGCAAGAGCTACATGGAAATTGCCAATGCCGGCGGTGGCATTCGTTCCTCTGTGCGTGATCTGAGAGAGACTCCCAAGGATGTTCTAGTTGAAAAGACTCGTCGTCGCCTCAATCGCATGCTCTCTTACGGGGTGACCACGATTGAAGCCAAGTCCGGATATGGTCTCTCAACCGAGAGCGAGATCAAGCAGCTCCAGGTCATACGGGATCTCATGGAGACCCACTCCATGGACCTCGTGCCGACCTTTCTCGGCGCCCACGAAGTGCCCGACGAGTATCGCGACAAGCGCGAAGAGTATGTGAGCCTTGTGATTGAAGAGATGATTCCGGCCGTGGTTGCGGACAAGCTGGCGGTCTTTTGCGATATTTTCTGTGAGGAAGGTGTCTTCGATATTGAGCAGTCGCGACGAATCCTGTCAGCCGCCACCGCCGCCGGTTTGCGACTTAAACTGCATGCTGATGAACTTGCTTCTACGGGTGGAGCCGAATTGGCTGCCGAATTGGGCGCCTGCTCGGCTGATCACCTCGTGTATATTTCCGACAATGGTATCAAGGCGCTGGCTGAGGCTGGTACGGCGGCCGTATTGCTCCCGGGCACAACTTTTTCGCTGGCCGGGAAACAGTACGCCCCGGCTCGCCAAATGATTGAGGCAGGCGTAGTTGTCGCTCTCTCTACCGACTGCAACCCGGGCTCGAGTTATACTGAATCGCTCCCGATGATCGTATCGCTGGCGGCTTTGCAAATGAAATTGACTGCCGCCGAGGCCCTGTCGGCCGTGACTGTCAACGCTGCCTGGGCCGTCGATCAATCGAACAATATCGGCCAGCTGGTTCCCGGCAAACAAGCCGACGTAGTCGTCTGGGATATGCAGGATTTCCGTGAAATGCCATATCATTATGGCGTAAATCTGGCCGAAAAGGTCGTGAAGAGGGGCAAATTGGTGGTCGATCGGCGGGCCTCTTGGAACGCCCGAGCCAAGTTGTAGTTTAAGGTTATGGTGATACGATTATTGGTGTTGATTGCGTTGTCGTTGCTGCTAATAGGCGGCTGCGGGGTGTATTCGTTTACTCCTGGTGGTAAGTCGAGTCTCAAATCACTATCCGTGGAGCGGTTTGAGAACAACACCGCCGAGCATGCCCTGGCCGACCGCATGACTGACCTGGTGATGGATGCCTTCATTCGAGATGGCAAAATACAGATTGTCTCTCCGGGCAATGCCGAGGCTATCTTGACCGGCACCCTGACCAACTACCGGCGCTCACAATTCGAGTTTGACGAGAATGATGAAGTCACATCCTACAGCGTAGTCATGACTTTCCAGATCGCCCTTAAGAACCCGGATGGCGAGACCGACATATGGAGTGCACACATTTCGCAGGAAGGGTTTTACGACGTTGCCACTGAGACCGAAGAGGATGCCCAAGAAGAAGCAATTGACCGTTTGATTG
>CAZHDS010000116.1:0-10413 GCA_964531495.1 uncultured Ignavibacteriales bacterium | reverse complement strand
TACAAAGCCGGGCATCTTGGATGCCCGGCTTTTTCATGCCATTTATGGACGATTGAACTAGGCCGTGGCGATCTTGCGATAGCGCTTCCGCCGATTGGCAAAAAGCTCACCGCCACATTCCTTGCGCCGATGCTCGGCATAGTCCTCGTAGTTACCCTCGAACCAGCGCACTTTGCCTTCTCCCTCAAATGCGATCAAGTGGGTGCAAACCCGATTCAGGAAGAACCGATCGTGGCTAATCACCAGGACGCAGCCCGTATAGTCGAGAATGGCTTCTTCCAACAATCGCATAGTGTGAACATCGAGATCGTTGGTAGGCTCATCCAGAAGCAGGACATTGCCCCCCACTTTGAGGACTTTGGCCAGGTGGCAACGATTTCTTTCGCCGCCGGAGAGTTGATTGGCCGACTTCTGCTGATCAGCCCCTCGAAAACCGAATAGGGACAGATATTGCCGTACTGGCATGGTTCTGTCACCCAGGACGATTTCATCGCCGCCGCCGCCGATCTCTGTCACCAGGCTGTGCTCACCGTCGAGACTATCACGTTCCTGATCAACGTAAGCCAACTTCACGGTCGAACCGATCGTAACCGTCCCAGAGGTAGGTTTGAGTTGGTCCATGACCATGCGAAGCATGGTAGTCTTACCAGTACCATTCGGACCCACCAACCCGACGACCGCCGAGCGGGGCACTGAGAAGGTGGTTTCATCGAAGAGCTGTTCTTGGTCAAACTGATGCGAGACCTTCTCAAACTCAATAACCTGGCTACCGAGGTCTGGACCGGGAGTAATTCTGATCGTGGAGGCATCACCTCGCGAGGAAGCTACTTCGCGGGCAACCAGCTGTTCGTACTCCCGAATCCTGCTCTGCGCCATTTCGCGACGGTCGCCGCGACTCATGCGAATCCAGCTCAACTCTCGTTCCAGCGACTTCGAGCGATTCGAGTTGGCCTTCTGCATGACAGTTAGCTTGGCCAGTTTTTGCTCCAGCCAGGAAGTGTAATTGCCCTGCCAGGGCACCCCGTGGCCACCGTCAAGCTCCAAAATCCACTTCGTCACGTTGTCCAGGAAGTACCGATCGTGGGTAACAATTATCACGGTGCCGGGATACTCGCGAAGCTGATCTTCGAGCCAACTGACGGTTTCGGCATCGAGATGGTTGGTGGGCTCGTCGAGCAATAGGAGATCCGGCTGTTCCAGAAGCACACTGCATAGAGCCACCCGCCGTCGTTCACCACCGCTGAGAGTGCTGACGATGCGATCATCATCCGGGAGACAAAGAGCATCAGAGGCTCGTCCTATCTGTTGATCGAGATTCCAGGCATCGGCCGTATCGAGCCGGTCCTGTAGGACGCCCATGCGATCCATCGCCTTCTGCATCTCATCGTCACCCATGGGCTGGGCCAGAGAGTCGGCCACAGCATTGTATTCATCCAGAAGCGCGGTGACTTCACCTTTGGCGGCTCGGAGGATTTCACCAACCGTCTTGGAATTATCCAGCTCCGGTTCCTGTTGCACGAAACCGGCCTTGTATCCGGGCGTGATGAAAGCCTCGCCCTGAAACTCCTTGTCAATGCCGGCCATGATCCGAAGCACGGTCGTTTTGCCAGCACCGTTTTCACCGACGATGCCGATCTTGGCCCCCGGGAAGAAACTGAGATTGATATCCTTGAGAATTTGTTTCTGGACGTAGGCTTTACCCACACCCAACATCGTAAAAATGAACTTGTCTGCCATTGGCTCCCGCCGAGTCTATTCGCAAGTTAAGGTAACCCCGGTCCATCCGTGGACATCACCGGGAAATATATTACAAGTGTCTGATCGCCCGAGCGTAGGGCGTGAAACCGGGAATACCGTGATGCATCGACAGATCTGGTTTGTGGAAGGCCGGATCTTCATAGATGACTCGCAGCAAAGACTCCCTCTGGTCAGGCGAGGCCAGGTGAGCGATGCCAACGGCGCGCTCGCCCAAACTCAGACCGCGAGGGTCAAACGCACCGTGCTCACTCACAACAATCACCTGATCCGCCGGGATAGCGGTGGTGGTGATTCCGGCCGGGCAACGATCGACTATTTTTGGTACTCCGGCCGCAGTCGTCGATTTGAGCGCGATGATAGCCACGCCACCGTCGGAATACTGGGCCCCGCGGATGAAATCGGATTGCCCACCGACACCACTGTAGATTCGTCGCGCGTCCAGCGAGTCGGCCCAGATGTTACCTGATAGGTCAACGCCCATGGCCCCGTTGACTGTGACCATGCGCGGCATGGCGGCGATTTCAAAGACGCTGTTTGTGTAATCACAGGGGCGACTCTGAACCGAACTGTTCATGTGCAACCAATCATACCCCGCCTGATCCTCGGCCAGGAAGATCGACGAGATCGAGCAGTTGAGGGCTCGCTTCCATCGATTGGTGACAACCCCTTGCTGGATGAGACGAATCATCGCGCCCGCCAACAACTCGGTGTGGATCGCCAGATCCTTGACACCCTTGCGGAGAATCGCCGTGCTTACTGCCTCAGGCACTTCGCCAATACCGTACTGAAGCGTGGAACCGGGTTCATCACCACTGCCATCTTTGACATAGAGGGCCGCAATAATCTCGCCGATCCGAACCGCGCGATCGTCAGGCTGGCGGACCGGGCTCGCTGGGAGAGCATAATCGGAGTCAATCAGATAGTCAATGTGTGACTCAGGAATCGTCGTGCCCAAAACGAAGGGCATGCGCTTGTTGCGTTCGGCAATCACGATCCCGCCCCGTTTGCGGGCACAAGAAATTGCTGCGCGAACTCCTTCGACCGTTGTTCCCAAGCTATAATTCCCGGCCTGGTCGGGACCGCTGACCGAAAAAAGAACGACATCAGGTCCCGGCTTGCGCATAACATAGCGCGGAACCTCGGACAGATGCAAAGGATGGTACTTGGCCCACCCCTGATTGACCGCCGCCTGGGAGAGTCGACCGTTGAAGATCACGCGATGAGTCAGGCTCTGACACCGCTCTTGACTGAAGAGCTCATCAAGATTATCCCCCAGCAACAGGACGCTATAAAGATCGATTTCGCGGATAGAACTGTCCTGCGCCAGTTGCCTCAGGGCAACCTGAGGCGTGGCCGCGTTACCGGCGGAGTAAATGATACTCCCCGGGGGAATCAGCGAGGAATTGACAGCATCCTCAACTTTGACATTCTGCATGCTGCATTAATATGCAGTCAGGCGCTTTTGTCCAGTGCATTGTGGCGATTCCGTCTCTTTCAAACGGATATCTTACTTGACAAAGAACCATACTTGGCTATATTGCCAAATATGCAAACACAGAAGACATCCGCGGCGGGTACTGATCTACAAAAGCAATACCGGGCTCGGGCCGATGTCATCAAGGCAATGGCTCATCCTACCCGGCTGATGATCGTCGATCAGCTGGCCCGCGAGCCGCACTGCGTAGCGGAGCTGACCGCCCTGGCGGGGGCAGATATGTCGACCGTCTCGAAGCATCTGAGCCTGCTCAAGGCGGCTGGAATCGTCCAGGATGACAAGCGCGGCACCCAGGTCTACTATCGACTACGCATGCGTTGTGTCCTGAGCTTCTTTGAATGCGTGGACAAGGTCCTGGAAGAAACAGCCCTAAAGCAGCTGGAATTAGTCCGAAGGGGGACCCGATTGAGACCAGCAGGAGGCCACAAGTGAGTCAACGCCTGGAAAACATGCTCCTGGCAGGCTATATCGGCGTGTTTCTGGCCCTGTACTTTCTGCCGGTCGATGCCTGGGGAATCTCGGACGGATACTGGGAGGGATTGCGCCTGGCTCACTGGTACGCGCGCGAACATGTCTTGCTATGTCTGGTGCCAGCCTTTTTCATTGCCGGGGCAATCGCGATCTTTGTCAGTCGCGAGGCTGTCATCAAGTACCTCGGGGCGGGGGCTCGACAAGTAACGGCCTACGCTGTCGCCTCGGTTTCGGGCTCGGTTTTGGCTGTATGCTCATGCACGGTGCTGCCGTTGTTCGCCGGAATCTATCGGATGGGTGCCGGGGTGGGGCCTGCGACCGCGTTTTTGTATGCCGGACCGGCCATTAACGTCATGGCGATAATCCTCACCGCGCGAGTGCTTGGTTTTGAGATGGGTCTAGCTCGGGCCGTTGGGGCAATCGTGTTCGCGATAGTGATCGGCGTCATGATGCAGCTGTTATTCCGACGCAGCGAGGTCGAGCGCGTGGTACCGGCAAACTCGCCCCCCCCTGATGATGCTCGCCCGCTCTGGAAGACGGCCGTACTGTTCGGCACTATGGTGTCAATCCTCGTCGCAGCCAATTGGGGACATGGTGGCGAGTCAAGTGGCCTGTGGGAGCTCATCTTCAATCTCAAGTGGCATCTTGTAGGAGTTTGTGGCATTATTCTGTCATTTATCCTCGTCCGCTGGTTTGCCATATCGTGGTTCGGTTGTGTGCTGGCGGCCGGGCCGGTGGTGGCGCTGGCCATGATCTGGCCGGACCTGCCTCAGCTGAGTTTTTCAGCCGCCGCGGTCGGGTTCTCTATCCTGCTGGTCAGAAAACCGGGTGAGACCTCAGAATGGTGGTCGCAGGGCTGGGCGCTGGCCAAGCAGATGCTGCCCTTGCTTCTGCTAGGCGTCGTGGCCGCGGGCCTGCTCCTCGGCCGCCCCGGCCATGAGGGCCTTCTCCCCCCTGATTGGATCAGCAGCGCAGTGGGCGGAAACTCGATCGGATCCAATCTTTTCGCTTCTGTAGCCGGCGCCTTTATGTATTTTGCTACCTTGACTGAGGTGCCGATTCTGCAAGGACTGATGGACAATGGCATGGGCCGTGGACCGGCTTTGGCGCTGCTGCTGGCGGGGCCGGCGCTTTCGCTTCCCAACATGCTGGTGATCCGTTCTGTCATGGGCACCAAACGGACCGCAGTTTATGTAGCGCTGGTGGTCGTCATGGCCACCATCAGCGGACTTATTTTTGGAGCCATCGAGTAAGGAGTTCAGAGAATACGATGAAAGAAGTAAAAATCCTGGGACCGGGTTGTCCCAAATGCCGCGAACTGTACGATGCCACTCAGAAGGTCATCGACGCCAGCCAGGTAGAGTACCGGCTGGAGAAAGTTACCGATATCAATGATATCATCTCGTTTGGGATCATGATCACGCCAGCGCTGGTTGTTGACGGCGAGGTAAAAGTGTCGGGGCGCGTACCCACCCCGGAAGAGATCGAAGAATTCCTGAACTAGCCCGAGAAAGCCACAGCCGAAAGGACCGAATTATGCAGGCTAAAAAGATCGTATCGCTGGTGCTGCTGCTATTTGTGGGCGCCTCCGTATTATATTTGATGCTGAAAGAGACTGGTGTGGCCCCCGAGGAAGCTGTAACCGTCGCGGATCTCGAGCTGCCACAGTCTGGTCGAGTTGTAACAGCCACCTATTTTCACGGCAATACCCGTTGCATCACGTGCAACAAACTCGAGACGTACAGCCAGGAAGCGATAGACACCCATCTCTCCATGCAGATTGAAAACGGCCGTCTGATTTGGCAGGCTATTAACTATGAAGAATCGCCCAACGAGCATTTTGTAGACGATTACGAACTTGCCTATCAGTCGCTGGTCTTGCAGGAATATGTCGACGGAAAACCGGGCGAGTTTGTCAACCTTGACAGCATTTGGGCTCTCGTGGGGGACGAGGAAGCCTTTGTCGAATACGTGGCCAAAGGAATCACTACCTTCGTGGAGCAGCCCTAATGACCGAAGGCCTGCTGGCCATTGGCACCGCCTTGTGGCTGGGTATCCTAACCTCTATTAGCCCCTGCCCCTTGACGACCAATATTGCTGCCATCTCTTTCATCGGCCGCCGGGTAGGCAGTACGCCTCGAGTACTGGCGTCGGGCCTGCTTTATACTCTTGGCCGCATCCTGGCCTACATTGGCCTCGGCTCTCTGATAGTCATGTCGCTGCTGTCGATCCCCGAGATTTCTATGCTGCTCCAGAAGTACATGAACAAGCTGCTCGGCCCAATTCTAATCGTCGTCGGCATGTTTCTCCTGGAGTTGGTCTCATTTAGTATGGGCAAGGGGGGCTTCGGCTCAGGGCTGCAGAAACGGGTTGAATCCTCTGGAGTCTGGGGTGCTCTGTTGCTTGGATTCGTGTTTGCCCTGTCATTGTGCCCGGTGTCAGCAGCTCTCTTCTTCGGCAGTCTTATTCCTTTGGCGGTGCAAAACAACTCCGTAGTAGTTCTGCCCGCCGTCTATGGTATCGGGACCGGCCTGCCGGTTTTGCTTTTTGCGCTGATTATCGCTTTCAGTGCCAAGTCTTTGGGCACAGCGTTCAACCGGCTCAGCCAAATAGAGTTATGGGGCCGTCGAATCACCGGCGGACTGTTTATTGTGGCCGGGATATACTACTGCCTGAGATTCATATTCCGATTGTGGTAGCCACCCCCGGGTAGAGCTGCACCTCCCTCTACCGATTAACAAAAGAGACATAAAAGACCTTGAAGTAATTCTGGGCCTTAGGGAACCTTGACGGTTGGCCCGTGTCCTAGTATTCATACTTACGACACCGTCAATCAGGAGAACATGCATGAAGTTTGACAATATAGCCGCCACTATCGGCCGGACTCCGCTGGTTCGGCTCAACCGCCTTCCTGCCGAGAATTCCGCCACTGTCTACGCCAAGCTGGAGAGTTTCAATCCCGGCGCCTCAGTCAAAGACCGTATCGGCCTTTCAATGATCAATGCGGCCGAAAAAGACGGCCGACTCAAACCGGGAATGACGATTATCGAGGCAACTTCAGGCAATACTGGAATCGGATTAGCCATGATCGCCGCTATCCGCGGATATCGATGCGTTTTGGTTATGCCGGAGACGATGAGCCTGGAACGTCGCGCTGTCATGCAAGTATATGGCGCGGAATTCGTTCTGACGCCTGGCCCGGACGGCATGAAGGGCGCCATTGCCAAAGCGGAGGAGCTATCTAAGAAGAAAGACCACTTTCAGCCTCTGCAGTTTTCGAATCCGGCCAACCCCGACATACATCGTTTGACGACGGGGCAGGAGATCGCGGACGACTTCGGCGACACTGGCCTTGATGCCTTTGTGGCGGGCGTCGGTACGGGTGGTACGATTACCGGAGCTGGCGGACTGCTCAAAGAGAAACTGGGATCCCGTATTGTGGCTGTTGAACCATCCGCTTCGCCAGTCCTGTCGGGCGGCGATCCTGGCCCGCATATGATTCAGGGAATCGGCGGCGGGTTTATTCCGGACAACTATGATGGCTCAGTTGTCGATGATATCGTTCAGGTGAGCAACGAAGATGCCCTCGCTACGGCCCGGAATCTGGCCCAGAAAGAGGGTGTTTTGGCAGGCATCTCCTCTGGTGCCAACGTCTTTGCAGCGCTGCAGGTAGCAGCCCAGCTGGGTAGTGGCAAGACGGTCGCAGTGATAGTCTGTGATACGGGCGAAAGATATCTGTCTACCGCCATGTTTGAACCGTATCGTTAATAGGCTGGGGAATTCTGACGACAATAATCCGTATGATAGCTATATTCGAAGACATCCGTGCGATATACCGCAATGACCCGGCAGTCCGGAATATCGAGTTCCTGCTCTACCCCGGATTTCAGTGCATCACTGTACATCGCTTCATTCACGTATTGTGGAAGCTGAAGATTCCGTTTATCCCACGCCTGCTCAGCCAGATTGGGCGTTTCTTGACCGGTCTTGAGATTCACCCCGGAGCGACAATTGGCAAGGGGTTCTTCGTCGATCACGGCGCCGGTGTGGTCATTGGTGAGACGGCAATCATTGGTGACAACTGCGTCCTCTTCCACAACGTGACTCTGGGCGGAACCGGCAAGCACGACGGCAAGCGCCACCCTACGCTGGGTAGCAACGTCTTTGTCGGTACTGGTGCAACTCTGCTGGGACCCATCAAGATCGGTAACAACGTCAAGATTGGTGCCAACGCCTTCGTCGTAATGCGGGATGTTCCGGACAACTGTAGCGTCGTAGGTACTCCGGCTCGTATCATCAAGCGAGATGGCCTATCGGTCGATGAAGATCTTCCTAAGACAAACGATCGCCTGGAACGCATCTCCGCTCAATAGCCACGCCCTCAATACCAGTGGACTCTTGATCCAGCAAAACAGTTGCTTTTGGCCACCAGTCGGTCCATACTGAGGTCTAATTTCTTACGCCCTGGGCCCTGAAACGACAGGTGTGCGACCTCTTGAAATGGTTCCGGCGAAAATCACGCTCTCAGGATCGTCCCAATGATGGCGGTCCGCAGACTGATCTGCGCATTATCCGGGAGAAGTTCTCGCACTTTCGGACGTTGCTCGAAAGCAACAACGAAATCCTGCAGGTTATTGCCGACATGGAAGAGAAGACCGAGGGCGACTATCTCTTTGACCTAAACTACATCCGCGCCTGCCTGGCCCGCCTCCGTCCTCGGGTCACCGAGATTATCGAATGCATGATCGCCCTGGGCGGATCTGACTATGAGACGCTCCGGGATCGTTACCATCTTATCGACAGCCAGATTGATGTAGCCCTGCCCGGGAATCGGCCGCTTCAGAGAGCTGACTACACGCGTGGTTTTCACAAACTGGGACGAATGCACTCTTACAGTGTCGGGAGCAAAAACGCCCAACTCGGCGAGATGAAATCAGTTCTGGGCCTGCCGGTCCCGGCCGGGTTTGCGATCACGGCCTGGGCCTACAAGCATTTCATCGATGCCAACAATTTGCAGGAGCAGATCAGCTCCCGTATCGCCGCGATCGATCTTCGCAATCCTGATAACCTGGCCCATGCCAGCCTGGAAATTCGCAATCTGATCCGCCAAAGCCGAGTGCCGGAAGATCAGGTCGAAGCCATCCAGGAGGCCTGTAGAAAACTGTCGGCTCATTCCAGCACCAATCGCTTCTCGATGCGCTCGAGCGCCATTGGCGAAGACACGCTATTCAGTTTCGCCGGACAGTACGCTTCTTTCCTCAATGTACGGTCAGATCAACTGGTACAGTATTACCGCGAGGTTCTGGCCAGCAAATTCACGCCGCAAGCAATATATTATTTCCTGTCGCACGATCTATCTGAGGCTGAACTGGCCATGAGTGTCGGCTGTGTCACTATGATCGATGCCGCAGCAGCCGGGGTTGTGTACACTCGTTGCCCAACCGATCCGGCGGATGACAGAGTATTGCTGTACTCGATTTTCGGGCTCGGGAAATACCTCGTCGACGGCACTCTCACCCCGGATACCTTTCGCGTAACGCGCGACAATTTCACAATCGAGCAGCGTGAGGTCCACACCAAGCCAATGAAGCTGGTACTTCGCGAGGGAGGCGGCACTGAGACTGTGAAGGTACCGGCCAAGATGCAGAATGAACCTTCGCTTTCCGATGCTCATTTAAGGGAGCTGGCCGGCTACGCTGTGCGACTGGAAGCCCACTATGGCATGCCGCAAGATATCGAGTGGGCCCTTGATCAGGAGGATCGGATAGTTCTTCTGCAAACTCGACCGCTCCAAGTGGTACGAGCCCGAGTCAATGTCGCCTTGCCGGAAATCCCCGAAAGTGCCATCCTGATGCAGGGTGGTACAACGGTCTGTCATGGTGCTGGCTCGGGAAGAATCCACCACGTTTCCGCACGCGACGATCTTCTTCAGGTGCCCGAGGGTGCTGTTCTGGTAGCGCCACACCCGTTCCCCGGCTTGATAACGGTTATGGGCAAGATCGCGGCCCTGGTCACTCAGGTTGGTGGCACTGCCTCGCATATGGCGACGATCGCTCGCGAGTATGGCATTCCAACCATCGTAGGGGCCAAGGAAGCGCTTGACCTGCCGGCGGGGCAAATGGTGACGGTCGATGCCACGGCAGTCACCGTCTATGATGGTGCGCAGGAAGCCCTGGTGGCCGCCCGGCGACCTGAGTACAATCGCATGGAAGAAGGTACGATATACGACGTGCTGGGGCGGGTGCTCGATTTGATCTCGCCGCTGCGTCTTCTGTATCCGGATCAGGATGACTTTGTGGCCGAGAACTGCGTCACATTTCATGACATCACGCGGTTCTCGCATCAACGAGCCACCGAAGAGATGTTCCTGGGGGCGAAGAACATTGTCGATAAGGACCGCATCAGCTTGCGCCTCAAAACCGATTTTCCACTGCGCGTAAACGTGATATATATCGACCGGGAATACGACGTCGCGGCCAAGGGCGGCTGGGTAACCCAGAAAGAATTAGCCTCGCTGCCCATGGAGACCTTCTGGCAGGGCGTCGAGGCTGAGGGATGGCCTCAGACGACCGCTCCCCAGACAGCCCGGCCGGTGGGTGTTATGGCCGGACGCGAGGGGCAGATCCACGCCAAGTTGGAATACTCAGAAAACAGTTTTGCCATCCTCGGCAGCGAGTACATGATCCTCA
>CAZHDS010000115.1:0-10419 GCA_964531495.1 uncultured Ignavibacteriales bacterium | reverse complement strand
ATGGCCGAAGCTGGCAGCAAAGAAGAACCGGACGACATGGCCGTCCGGTCTTTGATCGATTCAGAAAGGTATCACCTTCGAGAGGTAACATCTTGAAGAGGTATCACCTCAACAGCAGCATCTTCCTGGATTGAGAGAAGTCACCAGCATCGATCCGATAGAGGTACACACCGGTGGCAGCCTCGACACCATTGTCAGACAGGCCGTCCCAGAGTACTTGGTATTCCCCTGCGGATTGGCTCTCATTGACCAGCGTCCGCACATGTTGGCCCAGAAGATTGTAGATAGTGACATCGACTTGCGAACGAGTTCTGAGCGTGTAAGCGATCGTCGTTGCCGGGTTGAACGGATTGGGGTAATTGCCGGTCATCTCGAATCTATCCGGCAGCGATCCGTCTTCATCGTCCACGCCGAGCGACAGCGTCGGGCTGGTCCGAATGCGAATGGCTACGTCGTCACTCTGGTTGGAGCCCAGATCATACCAGGCACCGGAAGGACCAGTCGAGCCCATCCAGGTCGTACTGGTTTCGCTGGAGCCCTGGTTGTCGCATACTAACGGATAGGTATAGCTGTCGTTGGTGATCTTGACCATGGCGTAGACATCCTCGCCTGCCGAGACTTCCGGTGCCGATGCGAAGGCCACGGTATGATACCCGGCCTCGGAAAAACTCGTATCCAGCTTGGAGGCCAGGACTGTGCTGGCCGTCGTGCCATTGAAATCGTCGTAGAGGTAGACATCGATGTCGGTAGTGACATCGTTGGTCCAAAACTCCACCTGAGTCACATAGTTGGTCGCGGCAAGCGTGAACTTGCACAGGCCGTAGACCGTAGTGCTCCCGTAACCCCATTGTGAGCTCCACCCCCCTTCGTCGTAGAAGTAGAGTGAATCGGTGGCGCTGTGGTCTTGCCAACCGTTGATAAACGACGAGTACTTGCCCATTCCAGCCGATCCATAAGCAATCGTGAAATAGCCGCCTTCAGCACCGTAACCGCAAGTACCCCCCCAACTCGTACCCCAGGAATTCTTGACGATCCATCCGCCGGTTCCACCGGCGTGGGTTAGGGCATCATCCCAACCGACGATGAGCACGGCGTGATTGATCGCGCCGCTGCCGGTATAATACAGAGTGGACGAGCCGTCGTAGCTGTCGAACGACGATTGCCAACTCGGGTTGGAGCCATCGCCGGTGTAAAGAGTAGTGTAGACCGGTCCGTTGTCGTAAATGTACTGCTTGAGCACTTCGGTGGAGGCGGCAACACTGCCCGAAATCATCCGCCAGTCCGAGAGCCTCTTCTGGTAGGTGCAGCCGGAGTTGCAGCTGACGTCGGAGGCCTGGTATGGATCGCAGCTTTCCAAGACGGCACCCTTCTTGGACAGGAAGTTGGCCATCTGCTCGAAATTGCCCCCCGAGCAGCTAGTGCTATAGAAATTACACTCCTTAGCGTTGTTTTCCGATAGGTCAAAAGTTCCGGCACCGTCGATCAGGAGCTTGGCCTCAAAATTCGCAAGTGCGGCAAAGGCATAACAAGCACCGCACACAGACTGGTTGCGAATCGGCGTCACTTTGCCCTGAGATCGCCAGTCCCATGAGGTCGGGGTGGCGGCGATCAGACGAGGACCATCGTATTTCGCCGTCAGGTGGCTGAGATCGACCTGCGGCGGGATATAGCCGCGTCCGGGCGGCGGTTCGATGGGCTCGACGATGACTGGCGGGGCCACCTGGGGATCCCCTTGGGCCGCCACCAGAGACGGCAGGCCACAAATCAGAACCACAAGCAGGGCCAGAAGACCGGTCGTTGAAGACGCTTTCCTTATCATTTCAGAATCCTATCAGATGGTTGTGAATGCGCTACATACGCTCATTAATCGGCAACTGAGGACGTGACTCTGTATCCAGCGGATACCTTTTGGGGACATTGCATAACAGTGTCCAACATGTGCACAGGCAGATCGGTGGGAGAAGCTCAGGGTAGAGATTATGATTGAACCGGCGGTTGGATTCGGGTATCTTTCCCGATATGGCAACTCGGCTTCAACTCAACTCTGGCCCCGGCAAGCTGGGTCTCAACAGCTTCTTGCTCGTCCTCGCAATAGGTCTCGTCGTGGCGGCTCTGCCGGGTGCAGCGGCAGCCGACCTCTATGGCGAGGTGCACGCCATAGAAGCGCCGGGTGTAAGGATGCACTCATCATGGCAGTTTCAACCTGGTGTGTCTTCAGATTCGCCCATATATGACGATTCTGCCTGGCTCGCTATCGACAATACGATTCTCGACTCGATGCCGGCGGGGGCTTTCAACGGTTGGGGCTGGTATCGATGCCAACTGGCGGTCGACTCAAGCGTTATGGGGACTGTCGTAGGCTTTGATGTTGCCCTCAGCGGGGCCGCTGATTTCTACTTGAATGACCGACCGATCTTATCCTTTGGCACAGTGGGCCGAAGTCCGACCGAGGAACAGCTTTACTTGCAGGGATACGGCAATGTTCATCCGGTGCTGTTGGGGGCTGATACGCTGCAGACCCTGACGGTTCGATTCTCCAACCAACGTTGGGCGGTGGGCGACAATCTGGACTACCCCGGGGGATTCCAACTCCGAATCAAAGAGTTTGACGTTGATAAGCTGGGCGCGGCGGGATCGGCCATGCAGGGCGTCAAGCACCAGATGTTCCTGGTCGGGATGGCCATGGCTTTCTTCCTGTTGCACTTGATGCTGTACCTCTTCTATCCGACCCTCAAGGCGAATCTCTGTCTGGCCGTATTCGTGGCCTTCTCAGGATTGATCAGCTATCTCCCAATACAGATGTATCTGGTGCACGATCCTGGGCAATTCCTCCTGCTGAGCAGCCTGTTCAAAATTACAGTCGTGGGGATTTCTGCTTCTGGGCTCTGGTTTCTCTACAGCCTCTTCTACGAACATCCTCCGAAGCATCTGAAGATTCTCATGATTCCGGCCGTTCTGGCCATGCTGGCGGCTCCCTGGTTGGGGAGGACGGCGGTCTATGCGATTTCGATTTTACTTCTGATCGAGATGGTCCGAGTGATTGTCGTGGCCTTGCGTCGGCATCGACCCGGAGCGTCGGTTCTTCTGGCCGGAATGGTATTCTTCGGGGTGGCCTCGATTTATCAGATGTTGATGGATCTGCGGATCCTGGGCAACATCATCGAAGGATACTACTACTACCATCTATGGGGTGTGTTCGCCGTGCTGCTTTCAATGTCTATCGGGCTGGCTTGGCGGTTCTCGCAAGTGAACGTCGAACTCAATCGCAAGTTGGAGCAGATCGAAGAGCTCACGGCGAGGGCTATCGGCCAGGAACGTCGGGCCAAGCAGCAGGACATTGCCCAGAAGCTTCTTGAGAAGGAGATCACGCACAAGAAGAAGCAACTCGAGGAGGCCGAGAAGCTCGAACAGGCCTTGAGCAATCTGGAAGATGTCAATCACAACCTACGGGATACGCAATCACAACTGGTCCAGAGTGAAAAGATGGCCTCGCTGGGGATGCTGGTGGCTGGCGTTGCCCACGAGATCAATACCCCGGTCGGAGCCATCGGCAGCATGCACAATACGCTCGTTCGAGCGGTGGAGAAGCTCCGTACCACTCTTGCGCGCATCCACGATGATAGTGAAAAAGCAGATCTGGACAAGTTCCTTGGCGTTATAGACGAGGCTAACTGTGTTATCAAGTCTGGCACCGAGCGCGTAACCAATATCGTGGGCCGGCTGCGCAGCTTCGCCCGGCTGGACGAGGCGGAGCTGGTCCAGGCGGACATAAACGAAGGCTTGGAAGACACCTTGACGCTGATCCATCACGAACTGAAGTACGATATCGAAGTCGATCGCCAATACGGCCAGATCCCATCGATCGCCTGTTTTGCCGGGCAGCTCAATCAAGTGTTCCTGAACTTGCTCGTCAATGCTCGTCAGGCGATAAAGGGTAGGGGACGAATTGTTGTTAGAACGTCGTACGAGGACCACCACGTTGTCATCGAGATCAAGGACAGCGGGGACGGGGTTCCGGCCGAGCATCTGGAGCGCATCTTCGATCCGGGTTTTACGACCAAGGGAGTTGGCGTGGGAACAGGCCTCGGCCTATCGATTTGCTACCAGATAATTCAGGCTCATCACGGCCGCATCGGGGTCTCCTCGGAGCCCGGACAGGGAACGGTGTTTACGATCAGAATCCCCGATAATCTGGATGTTGTCATTGGTGATCCCAAGGACCGAAGTTTGCCCGGGAACAAGACGGACTGAGCCGCTACCATGAAACGGATCATCAAGAGCGTATTCGACATCCGACCCGGCGAGTGGGCTATCACTATGCTCATGCTCGCCAACTACTACATCATTCTGGTGACTTACTATTTCCTGAAGCCGGCTCGGGATTCGCTTTTCCTGGTTAAGGTCAGTTCCGAACAGCTGCCCCTTGTCTTCATCATAACAGCGCTGGTAGCCGCTCCCGTGACAGCCTTTTATGGCAAAGCCAGCCGGTCAATGCGGCTGGACAAACTGATATACAGTACCCTGGCGATAATGGCGATCAATCTGCTGGTTCTGCGGTGGCTCGTCCAAATAAACGACGCCTGGGTCTATTATGTCTTCTATACCTGGGTGAGTATCTATGGGGCACTGACAACCTCGCAGTTCTGGCTTCTGGCCAATGCACTCTACGACGCCTCGCAGGCCAAGCGAGTCTTTTCGATCCTGGCCGTGGCGGGAATCGTGGGGGCCTTCACCGGGGGAGAGGTCACCGGCCTCGCGATTGCCAAGTTAGGTGTTCAGACGGAAGATCTGTTGCTCTTTTGTGTTGGCTTCCTAGCCATCAGTGGGCTCTTGGTTTGGTTCGTGTGGCGTCTGAGCAAGGGGGAGATAGGTTCCGCATCGCCACGTCGCCAGGAGAACGAGGCTGCCGAGAACATGTTCCGCACCGTGCGCAGTATCATGAAGTCACGTCACTTACGGCTGACCGTCGGGATCATTGCCATGACCATGATGGTTGCGTCATTTGTCGATTACCAGTTCAAGACCGTGACCTACCAGGCGATCACGGACAAGGCCGAACTGACCGCCTTTCTGGGACAATTTTATGGACGGCTGAGTTTGGTGTCGTTGGCGGTTCAGCTAGTCCTGGGCTACCGGATCATCCGTTGGCTGGGTGTGGGAGGGGTAATTCTTGTCTTGCCCGTGGCTCTCCTGGGTGCTTCGTCATTCATGTTTGTCATGCCGGGGCTGATAGCCGGTATCGTGTTGCGTGGTTCCGACGGTGCGCTGAAGTACTCGCTCGACAAGACCGGTCGTGAGCTGCTGTTCATGCCGGTCCCGCTTGATCTGAAGAAACGCACGAAGACTTTCATCGATATGTTTGTGGATCGTTGGTTCCGAGGCATCGCCGGTGGAATGCTGTTGTTGTGCACGCTAGTATTTGGATTGACTGTTCAGCAGATAAGTGTTGTGGTCATAGTGCTGGTAGTGCTCTGGATCATCCTTGCGCTGCGGATGCGCAAAGAGTATGTGAATTCCTTCCGATCGGCCCTTGAGCGGCGCGAAATCGATTTGGAGGAAATCCGCACCCATATCAATGACGCCTCGACGGTGGATTCTCTCATCGTATCGTTGGCCTCGTCCAATGATCGGCAGGTGGAGTATGCTCTGGATATGCTCAAGTCGGCCAAGGGCGTCGAACTAACCTACCCGGTGCTGCCCTTGCTGGAGCATCAATCCGCGTCGGTGCGACGCCGAGCTCTGGAAGCTCTCTATATTCATGGCAACGAAGCCGCTCTTGTCGAAGTCAAGAAACGTCTGGCGGATGAGGATATTGTTGTCCGCTGTGAGGCAATGAAGATACTCTGCGATCGGGCCGTCGAGGATGCTCCAACGGCCCTGGGGAGATACCTGAACGATCCCGACGGAGCGACCCGCTCGGCTGCCCTGGCCTGTGTCGCTGAATCTGATGATCCCAAAGCGAGAGCACTCGTAGACGATGAGATGATCAGCTCGCTGCTCGAAGATAAGGGTGATAAGGGCGAAGTGGGACGGCAGCAGTTAGCTCGCATTCTCGGCCATCATGACTTCAATCGCAAGTCCTCAGACTATCTGGAGCGTCTGCTGCACGATCCGTCACCTGCAGTCGTCAGAGAAGCGATGGCCAGCGTGGGTGCAATCGGTGACCGGCGTCAGGTCGGGTGGCTTATCATGAAGTTAGGCGAACGTGACTATCGTCGGGATGCGAGGCGCGGACTGGCCGCCTACGGCGCAACCGTCCTGGGGACGCTGACTGACCATCTGATCGACCGCCGCGTTCCGTTTTTGGTGCGGAGCAACATTCCGCGCGTGCTGAGAGATATCCCGGTTCAGGATACGATTAGGGTTCTGACTGCTTCGCTTGAGCGAGTTGAGCCGCGCTTGAGGTATCATGTCATCAAGGCTCTCAATTCCCTGCGCTCGAGGCATCAATCTCTCAAGTTTAACGTCGCCGAGATCCGACCAGCCCTTGTTCAACAAGCCCGGTCGTACTATGAAATCCACCAGATACTACACCATCAGCGCGATCATGAAGAGACTTCCGCCAGCAAGTTGCTGCAACGCGCATTGGAGGAGAGGCTCGATCAGAATCTGGAACAGATCTTCCGCTTCCTGGGCTTGGTTTATCCACCAACGGATATCTACAACGCGTACCATGGTATTGTCAGCGGCAAGAAAGACCTGCGCGCGAACGCCGTTGAGTTCATGGATAGCCTTCTGCCCTCAGACGTGAAGAAATATGTACTGCCTCTGCTGGATGGCGATTCCTTTGAGACCATCCTGAGGACGGGGCGCGAGATGTTCCAATTGCCACGTACCAATCGCGAGCAGTCCTTGTTAACGCTTCTTTGCGGCAAGGATAACTGGTTGCGTACATGCGCCCTGTTGGTCGCGGCTGAGCAGCCCAGTCCTGCTATCCTTGAGCAGGTGAAAAGGGGACTCAACGATGATGATATACGTGTCAGGGAAACCGCCCACCTCGTCCGAGGACGATTGGATGGATAGTTCAGTGGCCCCAAAGCCCGCCCGGAACGGTTCCACAATGAGGTAAGCCAGATATGCTAACGACAATTGAAAAAGTGATCTTCCTGCAGAATATTGACGTGTTCGATGAAGTTCCTACCGAGCAGTTGGCTGAAGTTGCCTCCATTGCCGAGGAAATGTCGATCATGGAGGGTGACGTAATATATCGCGAGAATGACGCCTCCGACGCCCTTTATCTGGTCCTTGAGGGCCAGATAAGGATGCATCGCGGTGACGATGAGATCGCGGTCGTCGGTGCCAAAGAGGCTTTTGGCACCTGGGCTCTTTTTGATACTACCCCCCGGGTCGTTACGGCTACGGCGCTCAGCGATGCCCACTTGCTGCGGGTCGAGCGCGAAGAGTTCGTGGACTTGCTGGCGGATCACGTCCAGATCGCCCAGGGTGTGCTGCAAACGGTGGCCAGTCGGCTGCGTCGCCTGGTCCGTTGAGCATCGCGAGGCGAGTCGCAGACTGAAGCCGTTTGAAATGTGCTCATCTTCGCGATAATCCGATGGATCTTGACAAATCGTTCGGTGTTGCTATATACCAACATGTTCTATGTCGGCGAGTCCGGCCCCGGGTCGACCGATGGCCAGTGATTGAAAGTGAACCAGCATGATTAGGAGCTGACGATGGGAGACGAGACCCTCAGGAGCACGGTTGTAATAGTCGACGACGAGGAAATGGTATTGAAAAGTCTGAAGTCGTTTCTCAATCTGGAGACGGAGTACGACATCGTTCCGTTCACTTCGGCCACCGAGGCCTTCAAATACATTTCGGAAAATAGCTGCAATCTTGTTGTATCAGACTATCTGATGCCCGAGATGGATGGCATCAGCTTCCTGGCCAAGGTTCGTGAAATCAAGCCCGACATTCCACGAATCATCCTGACTGGCTACGCCGACAAGGAAAACGCGATCAAGGCGATTAACGAGGTGGGGCTGTTTCAGTATATCGAAAAACCTTGGAGCAACGAGGATATCCTGATCGTCCTCCGCAACGGTATCGAGCGCCAGATGTTGATGTCTAAGCTCAATGAGAAGATCGACGAGATCAACCGTGCCTACGGCGAACTTCAGGGTCTGCAAAAAGAGATCGTAAAGACCTTTGTTTGATAGCCGGATCAAGTTCGCTGCTCAGAAGCGATAACTGAGACGCAGCAGCAGGGGAGCGGGGGAGTTGTCGCGAGTATCGTTCGCCACATTCGGCGAGTCATTCAGGGCGAAGAAGAGCTCGGCCAAGGCGGCACCGACAGCGGCACCCACCAATACATCTGACAGATAATGACGATAAGCCTGGATTCTGCTAAGGCCAACGAACGATCCCCAGCCAAATAGCAGTGTCGGTGGTGCCCAGCGCCACTTGCGATAGTCCTCCGGCGTCAGTTCGGCCCGCATGATTGTCCGCATCCGCAGGTTAACGTAGGCCGCGGCGAAGAACGAAGACGAAGTGTGACCGGAGAAGAATGACTGCTGGTCAAACCGCCATTCGTCTTCATTGGCATACGAGACCAACCCGGGAGCAAAATAGGGCAGAGGGCGTTTGCGGCCGATCAGGCCCTTAGCCAGACCAGTGACACCTTTGGTTGCAACCAAACCAGATGTGTACAGAAAGAGGTCCTGGGCAGTTTCCTGTGCCCTATCATGGCGAGGCCAGTTCAGGTTGGCCGCTGTCAGGGTCAGAGCCAACGCCACTGGAGTTATGAGGCTGCCGGTTCTGTCGTCCAGGAAATTCCGCTTGCCTGATTTGGGTTCACCGCCCAGCCAGCGTTGGATCGATTCCTCACCTGGTAGGAGGCCGGAGATCATCGGCTGCCGCGTACTGTCGAAACGATTGGCCGCGACGCTAATACCAAGCAAAGCCACTGAGCTACCACCCACAGCGGCGATCTCGCCAGCCGACAGGTACTCTTCAGCTTGACCCGACCCGGGCAAGAACCAGATCCAGAGCACGACTGTCATCACAGCGTAGTACTGCCGTGCCGTTTGCCGTCTTGTGGTGTCTTTCTGAGAGTGTGAAGTCACTAGAACAACTTCCATCAGAGCTTGCTGATTAGAACATCGCCATAGGCAATGCCGGCATGATCGAGAGCTGCAAAGAAATGTCCGAGAGTCAACAAGTACTCATTTGAACGCACGCTGATATCTTCCCGCACGGTTGGCGCTACGTTGCTGTAAAAGAAATGCCCAGACTGAGCGTTCACTCTGACAAGTTTGTCGCCCGCTCTTTCATCGATGAAGAAGGCTCCGGCGGTCGTGATAGCTTCGCCCGGAAACAGGTGAGCATGGTTGGCGCGTGGGGCCCTCCGTCCGGTCTCGGTTTCGATCCTGGCTACTTCCTCCCGGGTCAACTCGCGGCCGAACCGAATTTGCCCGGCTTGACTGACCGCGAAGAAAAACTCGCCGCTTCGCAAGGTGTCAAATCCCGCCGCCGTCAGCGTTTGTATACTTCGGTTATCACCCCCGCGCTCGTAGAATTCTCGGTACTCCTCTTGAAGCCGGGCTGCTTCTTTGTTGTGAAAAGCGAGCGACGGAGCTTGAGCTTTTAGCTGTGCCATAGTAGCAGGCGTAGGGACAAACGCAAATATACCCCTGGCGAAGTCGGTAGTCAGTTCGCGATGCTCAAACAGAAAGTCCTTGTAGTTCTGATAACCCTCAATCACATAGTCAGGATCAGCGGCGTAAATGTCGAGGCTGTCAGGCAAGCCGATGTCAGTAGCTTGAGGGGGACTCGCGTCGATTCTTCCGGAGTCAATAGCCGCCAGGTAGTCCGCGACGGCCTGACTGTGTTGGTGACGCAGGTCATGGGGAGCTGTATACCAGCCACGATCGCGCACCATGTCGAGCCAGATCACAAGACGAAGTTCCTGTACCGTCAGCAGATACACGGCAAATTCCTGATCACCCAGCATGACATTGACCATGCTGCCACGGCAACCGACAACGTTGGGAGAAATCTGCTCGTCGCGGCGATGACTCACTATCTTCTGATCATCGTCCTGGCACAGTCTAGCTACCGACTTCTCGTAGCTCTCCAGATCGGGGCACACCACTCGGACTGATGAGAAGATACCGCCGAAATGCCCTCCGTACAGTGTGAATGGCTGCAGAGGCCCCGTGACAAAGACCTCCGGCGTATCGCGATAGATCTCCCTCAGCATCCGCTGCAACTGAAGCTGTTGGTCAGTTTCAACCGTCTCTCTCTGAAAGTCGCGAGGACCTGTCTGGGCGAGAGTGCCCGAAACCGTGACCGCTATCAAAATAAGAACTAGTGCGATAGTGCGGCGGGCTGATATCATGATTCGTTCCTCAGTCCAAGTGTTCGATTTTCGCCAGCCAGTAATTGTCGTGCTGGTCGTCATATCTCAGCCACAAGCGC
>CAZHDS010000114.1:0-10476 GCA_964531495.1 uncultured Ignavibacteriales bacterium | reverse complement strand
GTATTGCAGTACGTGAACATTTCATCGAAGGTCTTGAGTGCGGACGCCAGATCGTCATCTTTCCACTCGAAACGTCCCCGAACTCAGAGATAGCGCGACCAACCAGCGGGGTCATTGTCGGAGGCTCGCTCCAGCGCCTGGCCCAGCCACTCGCGACCGGTTTCCTTGTCATCGAGCAGCAAATTCATTCGGGCCATTTGGGACAAGGCCTCAACCTCGACCGAACGATTGAACTCCTCATGAGCCTGCCTGGCCGCATCGGTGTAAGCCTCCAGGGCCGCCTGATACTCACGGGTCTGAAAAATCTCATCGGCCCGGTCCAGCATGGCTGCGGAATTGTCGGCAGGCTTGGTCACGGTGGCTCCTTTCTCGCCTCGTTCGATAGCGAGAGTCATCAATGGCACTAAAATAAGGGCCACAGCCGCAAAGGCAAGTCGAGTTTGGTTCATGGTAGCTTTCATCTTTGTCTTCACTTCTGTCAATTTGGCATCGACATGTTATCCTCGCGGACGCGGAGATCCATCTTCTCTTCAAACCAATTCCTCTGACAAATCCAACCAGTCCGGGTTCTTGGATACGATCAACTCGAGCTTCCACGCGCGCTTCCACTTCTTGAGTTGCTTCTCTCGCGCTATCGCCCCCAGAATATCCTCATGAACCTCGTAATACACAAGTCGGTGCACACCGTATTGTCGCGTGAAGCCGCCCGACAGCTCCTCTTTGTGCTGATAGACACGCTTTGCCAAGTCGGTGGAAACCCCGATGTAGAGAGTACCGTAAGACTTCGAAGCCATGATGTAAACGCAAGGCGTTTTCATTGGGAACACTTGGATTCCTGCTTTCGCAGGAATGACGAAATATTAGTCTTCGTTGGAAAATAGTAACTACTCGACATTTCGCAGCCGTCCCGAGGGGAAACAACCTTCGACCTCTTCGTCATCGGCACCTTTCATGTCATCCTCGCCTTTTCATGTCATTCCCGTAAAACGGGAATCCATCTTCTCTTGCTTATATGATCGTCTTGGCTTCAACATGTCATCCTCGCGGACGCGGGGATCCATCTTCTCTTGTCTTTGGACCCCGTCCCCCACCCAAGGATGGGTGGGCCACCGGGGGGAGTTGCACAACAACGTTGTCGAAGCAGACGCCACCCGGCCACTCGATCTAACCTGCTGCCGTCGTGTCGGAGCAATGTTCATCAATCCATTCGTAGAACACGTCAGGGAGGAAAGCGTAAACAGTATCAATGTCGACGGCTTCGCCACGAATCCTCAATACCTCACTAAGGTCAAGAGATACATCTGCCACAATCTGTCTGTTGGCAGGTTCTGCCGGGGGCGGTTGCCAGGGCTGGCACGGCTGGCAGGAAAAGACACACACGACCCTCCAATCAAACGGCGGTTCCATTTTCTTCTGCAGAGCATGCACAACCTTCAGCCTTTCTCCACCAACAACTGCTTCACACTTTTCTGGGTACAGGCTGACATCTTGGAAGCCGCCCTCTGTCTTACCCTTTATCGTAATACTGAACTCGAAGGCCGTTTCACTTTCGTTCCATTGCCCGCCGTAGCCCGAGAGCGTCAGACTACCTCTGCCGTCGTGGAGTACAATCTCAGTTGCCTCACGATATTGATCGCCAGCAGGAAACCGAAGCGACAGATCAAGATCTGGGCAGCCTCCACAAAGAAACACTGCCATAACTATCACACAACTTAGTGATACCCATCTCATATCGCTATCCCTTCGCCTTATTGCTCTGTGCGGTCAGACCAGCGGTCCACAGCTAACCCCACCAAGTTGGTGCTTTAGGTTCAGTCCAACGCGTCTGCCGCCCACTGATATAGCCCCAATCTAATTTCCTTCTTAACTAACCCCTTTCGGGTGAAGAAAAATAGCGATCCCAGAGCCGCTTGCCAAGTACAAATGGTATTGTCAGCCTGGCCGCTACTCGTGCCGACAAGAGCGAGTTGACCAGATTGTTATTGTTTGACCGCCGCCAGGGTCAGACGTATATTCTTTAGCTTGAGTATTCGTCCCGATCGGACCGGGCAGAAGCAGGAGCCTGAGGCTCTCCAGATAGACCAGAGGAATTCTATATGCGCGCACTTATCACCGGAATTACAGGCCAGGATGGTTCATATCTGGCCGAGCTGCTGCTTGATAAAGGTTACGATGTGATCGGCATGGTTCGCCGCTCCTCGACCGAGTCATTCGAGCGGATCAATCATATCAGAGACAAAATCACTTTCGCTCAGGCCGATCTTTTGGATCAGCTGTCGATTATTACGCTTATTGAAGAACACCGCCCGGATGAGATTTACAATCTCGCGGCTCAGTCGTTCGTGCCAACCAGCTGGGATCAGCCGGTCCTCACGGGGGAATTCAATGCGCTGGGTGTCACCAAGGTGCTCGAAGCAATCCGCCTAGTGAACAAGAAGATCAAATTCTATCAAGCCTCATCTTCGGAGATGTTCGGCCGGGTGCAGGAGACTCCACAGACCGAGAAGACACCGTTCTATCCTCGCTCGCCCTACGGCGTGGCCAAAGTGTATGGTCACTGGATCACGGTCAACTACCGTGAGAGCTTTGGTATTCCGTCCTGCTCCGGGATCTTGTTTAACCACGAGTCTCCCCGTCGCGGACTGGAATTTGTGACCCGCAAGATCACCGACGGCGCGGCCCGCATCAAGCTGGGAATGGCTGACAAGCTGGCCCTGGGTAATCTCGATGCTAAGCGCGATTGGGGTTTCGCCGGCGACTATGTGCGGGCCATGTGGTTGATGCTTCAGCAGGATCCGGTGGGAGAGTTCGTGATTTCGACTGGCGAGACGCACTCGGTACAAGAATTCGTGACAGCGGCCTTCGAGCATCTTAATCTGGACTACCACGATTATGTGGTGACCGATCCCCGCTTCGTGCGACCGGCCGAGGTCGATTTGCTTCTGGGGGATTCATCTCATGCCCGCAAAGTGCTGGGCTGGAAACCGAGCGTCACTTTTGATGGCTTGGTCAAGATGATGGTCGATTCCGACATCGAACAGCTCTCCGCGAAACAGGCCTAGGCCGCCCTGACGGTGAGACAAGACTATGCCTCGCAATTCCAAGCGCATCGCCTTCATAGCGGGAATAGCCGGTTTCGCTGGCTCTTTTCTGGCCGAAGAACTCCTGGCCGCCGGTTATCGGATTCATGGAGCGGTCATGCCGGGGGAGTCTCGCGAAAACCTGGCGACTGTCAAATCCGAAATCACGCTCGACAAACTGGACATAACTAATCCCAAGGCTTGTCAGACACTTATTGGCAAAGTTAAACCGGATAACATATGGCATCTGGCCGCTTTTGCCTCGGTGGGACGATCATTTGAGGATGAGCGCAACGTCTTTCGAGTCAATGTCGAAGGAACTCTGAACATGCTGCTGGCGGCCCGGGAGCTAGCGAGACTGAACCGATTCATGTTCGTCAGTTCGCCCGACTGTTATGGTCTTTTCAAGCCCACGACGCGGACGCTCACAGAGAAGGATCCGCTGTCACCGGTCTCCCCCTACGGCATTTCGAAGGCGGCCGCCGAGCAACTTTGTCGTCTTTATTTTGGCAAATATGGCCTGCCGGTAGTGATTGCGAGAGCCTTCAATCACTCCGGTCCCCGGCAAAGTCCGGACTTTGTGGTGCCTGCCTTTGCGCGGCAGATCGCGCTTATCGAGGCCAACCAGCAACGTCCCTCGATCTCGGTCGGTAATCTGACCGCCCGTCGAGATATCTCCGATGTCCGCGATATTGTGCGCGGCTATCGCCTACTGGTGGAAAAAGGCCAGCCTGGCACAATATGCCAGCTGTGCTCAGGCAGAGCTGTAACGATGCAATCGGTGCTGGATACGCTCTTATCGCTGTCCTCGCGGAAGATTTCCGTTGGAATCGATAGGAAGCGGCTGCGCAAGGCGGACCTGCCAGTACTCCGAGGCTCCAACGCAAAGGCAAGTAAAGAGATAGGTTATCTCAGTCGATACAGTCTAAAGACCACCCTTCGGGATACGCTGGATTACTGGCGTAACCGAGTCGCGGAAATATAACGCCGGGTTGCCGGTAGGAGACAGTGATTATGAAGAAGAGCGCCAAGGAATCGAAGGCGTATGTTGACCTAATTGCCAAGATCAAGAACCGTAGCGCCCAGGTCGGCGTGGTCGGGCTAGGCTATGTCGGACTGCCCTTATCGATGGAGCTGGCCAAGGTTGGGCTCAGGGTAACCGGCTTTGACGTCTCCAAGGAAAAAATCAAGTTGCTCAACAGAGGCAAGTCGGACATTGATGACGTCAAGGATGCCACTGTCAAAGAGATGGTTGACTCGGGCTATTTCAAGGCTACTGATGATCCAACTCTGATGAGCAAGTTGGACACCATTTCGATTTGTGTCCCAACTCCGTTGTCCAAGACCAAAGATCCTGACGTCAGTTATATCCTGGCCGCCGTGCGATGGGTTCAGGAGCATATGAAGTCCGGCACCCTGGTAGTATTGGAATCAACAACTTATCCCGGCACAACCGAAGATTTGATTCTGCCGCTTCTGGAAGAGGGCGGTCTGAAGGTCGGTATTGATTTCTTCCTGTCGTTCTCGCCGGAACGAGTTGATCCCGGGAACCCAGTTTACAATACTAAGAATACGCCCCGCGTGGTCGGCGGCATTACGCCTGCTTGCACCAAAGTGGCCAAGATCTTCTACGAGCAAACGATTCCGAACATCTACGCCGTTTCATCAACGGGCGCGGCCGAGATGGTCAAACTGCTCGAGAACACTTTTCGTTCGGTCAATATCGGCCTTGTAAATGAAGTAGCCGTGATGTGCGATCGCCTGGGACTGGATGTGTGGGAGATCATCGACGCCGCCGCGACAAAACCATTCGGCTTCATGCCATTCTATCCTGGTCCCGGCCTCGGCGGCCATTGTATTCCGATCGACCCGCACTACCTGTCCTGGAAACTGAAGTCGCTAAACTACTACGCTCGATTTATCGAACTCGCCGGCGACATCAATTCCCACATGCCGGAGTACGTGGTTGAACGGATCAACCAGATGCTCAACGAGCGCTTTGCCAAAGCCATCAACAAGTCGACGATCCTGGTTCTGGGAGTTGCCTACAAGCCGAATATCAAGGACACGCGCGAGTCTCCAGCCCTTGATGTTATCAAGTTGCTGGAATCCAAGGGCGCGAAAATTCAGTACAGCGATCCCTACGTGGGCGAGATCATGTGGCATGATTCAAAGCACAAATCTCGGGAACTCACCGCCAGCCTGCTCAAGAGAGCGGATCTGACCGTCATCCTGACGCATCACTCAGATTTTGACTATCAATGGGTTGTCGACAACGCCAATGCGGTCTTCGACAGTCGTAACGCCACGAGAGGCGTGAAGAAGGGTCGCAACAAGATCGTGCTTCTGTAGATTGTGCGTGACAAGTGTAAGGAAAGGCCTGTCGCATCAGCGGCAGGTCTTTTTTTGCTACTTGTGGACTAGGATCGTTGGGAGGCTTAGAAGCGGTAGCTCAGCGATGCCCCAAGCTCGTAACACCGGGTTGGTCCGATACTCAGTTCGAGCGGTTTGAGCTCTTCAATGATGGGAAACCCGGAGAGATGGGCATCGACGTAAGCATCGAACATCGAGATGAAGGTCGTCAGTCCGAAAAACCAGTAGTAACGGTTGCGCTTGTTCTTTTTTTCATCGTAGAGCCGATGAAATTCATTCTTGTCGCTCAGAGAATCGGATTTGGAATATTTGTCGAAATAGTCGTTGGCCTGCGAGCGATAGTCGAGGGCCAGAATGACCCAGAAACTCTCCAGCGAGGCATAGATACCGGCCTTGAGGTACTTGCGATTGCCGATCTGACCCCATCCCGGTATCAGCATCGACTTGAATATGGCTTTGGTTGGATTTTGGCGGAGCCGCAACTCAGTATTGGTCGGGTTGGAAACAGCAAGGTAACCCTCGAGGGCCTCTTCTGGCGAATACAAGGCCGTGTCACCCGCAGGCTGGTCATCGTCGCTCTGGGCTATAACCGGAACACCTCCCAGGGCAATTACCATAACCAGTATACACCAAGACAACGTTCCTGCTCGTATCATGTCTTACTGAAACACCTTTAGCTGCTGCTGACCGATATCAATCTGGATGACGTTATCCGGTAACTCAATCAACTCGCCATCAAGGTAGAGCACTCGACCGCGAGCTGGTTGGAGTGTGAGAGTACTACCCCGGAACAGCCGGACTTCGCCACCATACAGGTACTTCCTCTTACTAACCAGACGCACATATGACGCGATTTCTTTCTTAGAGATGCCGATATCAAAGAGAATCTCGGCATGATGGTCGGCAGGCAGCGAGGAAGTCGTCAACGGTATTCCAAGAGTGTATGGCAGCAGGTTGACATTGATGATACTTGACTCGGCCTCAAACCGGAAGGCATCGACCTTCATTACCGTCTTCAGCGGCTTAACGCAGTCCACCGCCTTGGCCGCAACATTCTGCCATCCCAGAGCAAACCGCGGACGCTTGCGCAGACTTAGCTGACGGGCCATGCAGGGTATAAGACCCAAACCAACACTACCGAAGAATCTCTGATCCCCGATTTCGCCAACATCAATGAGCCCATACGACTGGCCCAGGATGCGCTTCATGGCGGTCTCAGCCGAGGTGTCGCCATAGAGGGCATGGGCAATGTCATTGAAACGCCCCATCGGCAAGATCCCGACAGGAATATTGGCAGCCATTGCCTCGCGGGCCGCCAAGTTGAAGCTGCCATCGCCGCCGCAGGCTATCAAGCCGGTTACCTTGCCGCGTCGCTCGAAGTTGGGCGGCAACCACCGCCGAAATTTCTTGTTACCGCATATCGCTTTGGCGGTCTCAAGGAAGGCTGTGGCCGATCCAGGCCGGAAGACAGTGAATTGGCCTTCTTCGTCCCGAATCCGCTTGATCAGCTTCTCAACCAGACCATTGGCAAAACGACTCGCCTGCTCATTTACGAGCAAGCACATATGCCGGTGGGAACCCTTCTGTTGTCTCTTGCGCTGCACAAGCCAAGTATATGGATTAAATCGGCACCGTAAAGGCTTTTTCCAAAGGATGCAAGGCCCGGGGGGACAACGGTTCAGCGGCGCGGCAATCCTGTCGATCTCCTAGACAGGATAGATATGCCATGACCAATATATCAGAATCAACAGTCGGATCAGAAGTGATCCAAACAGACGGCCTGGCCGGTATAACCCGGTGGCTCTGGCTGGCCCCGTTTGCGGCCTTGCTACTGATCTATCTGCCGGCGCTATACGATCTCGTCTTGGATTGGTACTACGACAGCAATTACACACACGGGTTCCTGATTCCGCCGGTAGTCTGCTTTTTGCTCTTTCGAAAACGGGCAGAAATTGCTTCCGCCACCATGGCTCGGGACCCGATGGGGTTGATCGTAATCGTGGTCGGGATGGCCCTGTTCGTTGTGGCCAATGCCGCCGCCGAGTACTTCACCCTGCGGTTCTCATTCGTGGTGACTCTGTTCGGCCTGGTCTACTTCATGTTTGGACGGGCCGTGGTTCGCCTGACGTGGTACGAGATCGGCTTGTTGCTATTCATGATTCCGATTCCCTACGTGATCTACTACGCGATTACTTTCCCGATGCAGCTGCTGTCGTCGAAGATAACGGTAGTAGTTCTGAACTTGCTGGGAGCCACGGCGGTCCGGCAGGGGAACATCATCCATCTCGCCAATACATCCCTGGAGGTCGCCGAAGCCTGTTCGGGAATTCGTTCGCTGATGGCCCTGTTGACAATGGGAGCGATATACGCGTACATCACACAGAAACACTTCTGGACCCGAGGAGTGCTATTCCTATCGACCATTCCGATCGCGATTGTCGGCAACGTGGGACGGGTTTTTGTACTCACGCTCCTGGTCTATCTGGTTGGTGTCGATGCCACTGCCGAGCCCTGGCATTCGGGGCTGGGCTTACTGGTGTTCCTCGTGGCCCTGGGCCTGTTGTTCGTTGAGGCAACCCTTCTGAGAAGGCTGGCACGATGAAGATCGTAATCATCATCGCTGTGGCAGTGATCCTGACGGGAGGACTGTTCGGCAACTATTTGCGCTATGGGCAATCGACTGTCACCGGAACACCAGAGTTTTCTCTGATTCCATATGAGAACGGTCCATACTCGGGCGAAGAGCGACGTTACTCGGATCAGAGCTATCGTGTATTGCAGGCCGACACGACCACCCTGCGATTGTATGTCGACGATGATGATCAGCGCTATTGGCTGTTTGTGGCCTATTTCTCGTCACAGGCCTATGGTCGCCAGATACACTCTCCCAGGCACTGTTTGCCGGGCGGGGGTTGGTCCATTGATAGCAGCGAGACACATAAGATAGAGCTGACAGCCACCCAAACGGCCGAAGTAAACCGGCTGATTATTGGCCGCGATGGCTCCCGGCAGGTGATGTTGTACTGGTTTCAAACGCGGAGCGGCGTGATTGCTGACGAATACGCCGTGAAATTGGATTTGGTCAGGAGCGCCCTGGCTTTTCGGCCCACCGATGCCGCTTTTGTTCGCGTCACGGCGGCTATCGATGACAACGACGTTGACGAAGCGACCGAACGAGCGGCCGATCTTCTGCGCCACCTGTATGGTGAAATTCTGGCCGCTATGCCCTTCGACAATTAATCCTTGAGACAACCCTTAGAATTTAATATCGTGCCATATGCTACTATCACTCCTAAGACTGGCTCGCCCGACTCAATGGATCAAGAACGGCGTCGTGCTGGCAGCCCTCATTTTTGCGGGCAGGGCCACTGAGCTTCATCGAGTGGAACTGGCCCTGATCGCCACGGCTCTATTCTGTGTCCTTTCATCCGCGGTTTACACGCTCAATGATATTGTTGATCGCGAGAAGGATCGGCAACACCCAACCAAGCGCCATCGTCCCATAGCTTCCGGAGATGTTCCGATCGGCGTGGCCTGGGTGATGCTCCTGCTATTGGCTGGAGGAGGACTGGCAGGCGCCTGGTTTGTCAATCTGGAGTTCTTCTTGGTGGTGGTGGCTTTCTTGGTTCTTAATACCGCCTACAGCTTCTGGCTGAAGAATATCGTTATTGTCGACGTGATGAGTATCGCGGCAAGCTTCGTCCTTCGCGCCTACGCCGGTGCCTATGCTATCGATGTCCCAGCTTCAAAGTGGTTGATGATCAATACTCTGTTTCTGGCGATGTTCCTCGGGTTTGGCAAACGACGGCACGAACTCCAAATGCTTGAAGAGTCTGCGACCGCCCACCGCAAGATCCTAGGACGCTACTCGTCATATCTCCTTGATCAATTGATTGGCATCGTGACGGCATCGGTAGTGGTCGTATATATGCTCTATACCTTCAGCAGCGAAGTTTCACAGAAGATGGGTACCGAGAACCTGTTTCTCACGATCCCATTCGTGCTCTACGGCGTCTTCCGATATCTGTACCTGATCCATAAGGAGGAAAAGGGTGGCTCCCCGACCCGGGTGTTAGTTACCGATCGCCCGATCCTGATCAATGTCATCCTGTGGCTAGTGACCGTCATTATCGTACTCTATTTAGCGTGAGGATATTGTGAAGAAAGTTACTGCAAGTCTTACCATAGTTCTATTGACCACGATGTTTCTTTCGTGCGGCAATGATCAACCTCCGGAGCAGACGGATCGCGACACGAGCAATGTTGTATTCGATGGTGATCGCCTTCTGCCAGCCAGTATCGAAGCCTACAAATTGGTGCTTGAGGGCGAGAAGATGATCGTGGCAACGGATAGCCTGGCATCGCACGTCGGTGATTCGGGATCAGCTTATCTGACGTATGGCATGGTCGGGTTGGCCACTGCCAAATACACCCTGGGACAAGAGCAGATTGAAGTGGAACTGTCTCAGTTCGACTCCCGAGAGAACGCTTATGGCTTCTACGCTCTGGCTCGTCCCGATGGTATCGAGCGTAGCGACATTGGCACGGAAGCCTATGTCCTGGGAAACCGCCTGTTCTACGTGTCTGATCGCTACGTAGTATCGTTGTCCGCAGCCGATGACGCCCCCAAGTCTCTCATATCGATCTCCATGCTGGCCCAGGAAATTGCCAGCGGTATCAAGAAGACAGAGAGACCACAATTCTTCGCTCTCTATCCGCTCCGGTACATGATCGTACCGTCCACTCGGTACTACCCATCGAGTTTTCTGGGCATTGAGGGCCTCGACTCGGTCTATACTACGTCGTACTTGATAGATGGCGACACAGCCGTATTCTTCATGACTATCGATATTTCCGGCGATCGATATCTGCATCTTCGCCAGATGGCCGAGTCCCTGGGACCGATCACACCCGGCCCGGATACTATTCCTTATGTCGAGACCAGCGGATTTGCTTTCAGTCATCCGGAGCATGGCACCGTCGTGGCGGGCTTGGTGCGCGCAAAACTGGCCGGAGTGCTGGG
>CAZHDS010000113.1:0-10594 GCA_964531495.1 uncultured Ignavibacteriales bacterium | reverse complement strand
GGCACCCTGCGTGAACCGCGGACTTTTGCCTCGGCCCAATCAGGTAATGCTTTCTCCAAGTTCAAGACGCTGATTCCGTTCTCGGACATAAACTACATTCTGGTCTTTCGCCTGGTCGAAGCCGGGGTCAAGATCGGCGTGAAGGAAAAAGGGGCGAGTCCCTTCTCCTATCTCCTGGCGGTAGCACCATGGATAATTCTCGTCTTCATTTGGCTTTTCTTCATTCGCCAGATGCAGGGGGGCGGAGCCGGTCCAAAGGGACTGTTCTCCTTTGGCAAAAGCAAAGCGAAGCTGCTCACCGATGACCGCCCCCGGGTAAATTTTGACGACGTTGCGGGAGCGGTCGAGGCCAAGGAGGAACTGGAGGAGATAATTGAGTTCCTCAAGGAACCGGGCAAGTTCCAGAAGCTGGGCGGCAAGATCCCGAAGGGTGCTTTGCTCCTGGGTCCTCCTGGAACAGGCAAGACTCTTCTGGCCCGTGCCGTCGCGGGAGAGGCTGAAGTTCCCTTCTTCTCCATGTCAGGTTCTGATTTTGTGGAGATGTTTGTCGGAGTTGGTGCCAGCCGGGTACGTGACCTGTTTGATCAGGGTAAGAAGAATGCCCCGTGCATCATATTCATTGACGAAATCGACGCTGTTGGACGCCATCGTGGGGCTGGACTAGGCGGCGGTCATGATGAGCGTGAGCAGACTCTCAATCAGCTCCTGGTCGAAATGGATGGCTTTGAGTCCAACGAAGGGGTCATACTGATTGCTGCCACCAACCGACCCGATGTGCTTGACCCCGCCCTGTTGCGCCCGGGACGATTTGATCGTCAGATCGTGGTTGGCATTCCGGATGTAAAGGGACGGGAAGGTATTCTCGAGGTCCACGTGCGGAAGGTCAAGTTGGCTGATAATATCGATTTGCCAGTGTTGGCGCGCGGTACACCTGGAATGTCGGGGGCCGACATTGCCAACATGGTCAACGAGGCGGCTCTGCTCGCTGCCCGGCGAAATCTCGAAGCGGTTTCTATGGATGAGTTTGAAGAGGCTAAGGACAAGGTCCTCATGGGTGCCGCTCGACGATCGATGGTAATCGCCGAAGAAGAAAAGAAGATCATTGCCTACCACGAGGGTGGCCACGCCCTGGTCGGGAAATTCCTGCCCATGGCAGATCCGCTGCATAAGGTTTCCATCATCCCGCGGGGTATGGCTCTGGGCGTCACCCAGTCACTGCCGGTTGATGAACGACATATGCATTCCTTGGAGTACCTGGAATCAACTTTGGCCATGCTCATAGGGGGCCGAGTAGCCGTACTGCTCGTCTTCGACCAACTCGATACGGGTGCCGGAAATGACCTTGACCGGGCCACCAAACTGGCTCGCAAGATGGTTTGCAACTGGGGCATGTCGGAGAAGCTCGGGCCGGTGACATTTGGCAAAACTGAGGATCATATCTTCCTCGGCAAAGAGATGGCTCATTCGAAGGACTTCTCCGAGTCTACATCCGAGATCATCGACATGGAAGTCAAGCGATTCATTATGACGGCTGAAGACGCCGCCCGACAGATCCTGGTCGATAATCTGGATAAACTGCACAAGTTGGCCGCCGCCCTGTTGGAGCGCGAAATCCTGGACAGCGCGGAAGTGGATGTTATTATCGGCCGGACCTCGAGTGATGCCGAACCGGTTGAAGAGCCCGCTCCGGCTCCTGAGAAATAAGCTGTGGCCACCAATCGCAAGAAAATCGAAGCTGGTGTCAAGCTGATCCTGGAAGGGATCGGTGAGGACACCAGCCGTGAAGGACTGGCTCGGACGCCCGAGCGCATGGGTGAGTTCTACGAAGAGGTCATGGCCGGGTACGATCAGGATCCGACCACCGAATTGCGTCGCTATACGACCTCCAACAAGGACGAGATGATCATCCTCAAGGACATCTCGTTCTACTCTCTCTGCGAACACCATCTCCTGCCGTTCTTCGGCATGGTGCATATCGCCTACATTCCTCAAAACGACAAGGTGGCCGGATTCTCGAATCTGGTTCGCGTGGTAGAGATACTCTCGCAACGCCTCCAGGTCCAGGAACGCATGACTTCAGAAATCGCCGACGCCGTCGTCGAGGCTCTGGGCTGCAAGGGAGTCCTGATTGTCGTCGAAGCGCAGCACCTTTGTCTCACCATGCGGGGGATGAAAAAACCGGGCTCCAAAGTCGTCACATCGGCGATTCGGGGCCACATGCGCAAGACTGCCACCCGTTATGAGGCGCTGAGTCTGCTCGGCCGGACTACTCCCTAGTTGGCGATTGCCTTCGCCTATTCTTCTTCTGGAAAACCGTTCTGCTTACCGGTCATCTCGCTGATATCGATACGGATAATCAAGGTCTTGGCTAGGATCTTGTCCTCGTAGACATGCGTCCCGGTGGTGTACTGCGCCATGAGGATATCGAGCGCGCGGCGCTTGGCCTCCGGATCGTCCACCAGTGAGGCCACTCCGAAAGCGAGGACGCTGCGGTATTTTGAAGTACAGTTCGAGGCTTTTCCGCCCAAGACAATCTCATCGTCGACATCGAACTCCACGCAAACGCGAGGGTTTCGCTTCAGGATGTCCACTTTGCGACCCTGCGGGGCACAATGGACATAGATCGTGCGGTCACTGTAGCCGAAATTCACGGGGACCACGTACGGTTGCTCGCCATCGCTCATAGCCAATCGGCAGACTTCCGAGCGACGAATGATGTCTTCGAGCAGAGCAGGATCGGTTATGGCGCGGTCACGACGTCTCATAGCCTGCAAAATAGGAAATGATTCTGCCTGGGGCAAGTCCGGAGCGGGTCGCTACGATGGAAATCTGCCGTCCAAGTCGGGCCTGAGATCAGCCTGTCGTGGCACAAAGTTGACATCGAGCTATGGGGAGGCGCTTTCCAGCTTGATTTTGACGGCTCATAATGCGTAAATAGACTATACTGGAATAGCTATGAACAAGAACGAAGCCGAAATGTCACCGTCAACCACCCTGGCCCTCCATCTGGCCCACAACCGGAAACTTCCGCTGAACCGGCCGCTTGTAATGGGTGTGCTCAATGTTACGCCGGATTCGTTTTCCGACGGCGGCCGTTTTGCGACCACCGACAAGGCGGTTGAACACGCCTTGCGGATGGAAGAGGATGGGGCCGACATAATTGACATCGGTGGCGAGTCAACCCGCCCGGGAGCTGATCCGGTTTCCGAGGAGGTTGAGTGCACAAGGGTGATGCCGGTTATCGAACGCCTGCGCGATCTGACCGACATACCGATTTCCATCGATACCTACAAGGCAACTATCGCTGAGAAGGCTCTTAAGGCCGGCGCCGATATCGTCAACGACGTTTCCGCTCTGAGCTTTGATACTCGCATGTTTTCGGTTGTGGCGCACACGAAAGCTCATGTCATACTGATGCACATGCAGGGGACCCCGCGCGAAATGCAGGCCAATCCCAGCTATGAAGATTGTGTAACTGAGGTCAAAGTATTTCTGCGCCGGCGAATTGATCGCTGCGTTCAACAAGGGATAGACCTTTCTCATATCATCGTCGATCCGGGTATCGGATTTGGCAAACGGCTGTCCGACAATCTCGAGATCCTGGCCCGGTTCCACGAGTTCACGACTCTGAAGGTGCCGGTAGTGCTGGCCGCCTCGCGCAAATCGTTTATCGGGATGCTCCACGATCCGGACCGGCCGGTCGATCAGCGCCTGGGCGGCTCGCTGGCGGCGGCTGTGGCTGGCGTCATGGCGGGGGCCAGTATTGTCCGCGTTCATGACGTGGCGGAGACGGTAGAAGCCTTGAAGGTTGTCCAAGCCATCAAAGGAACCGCATGACTATCTTCCAGTATGAGTTCCTGGAGTTCGGGCTGAAAGACATTGTCGATGTCCTCATCGTCGGCTTCATCATCTATCAAGTCATGAAGCTGGTAAAAGGCACGCGCTCGGCCCAGATTATCATCGGTATGATCCTTCTGGTGGGCGTGTCATTTGTATCGTACTGGTTCCAGCTTGAGGGACTGACTTGGCTGTTTTCGACCCTGGCCCCCTTTGGCCTGATCGTTCTGGTGGTCGTGTTTCAGCCGGAGCTGCGAGGCGTCCTGGCGCAGATGGGCCAGCACCGGCTTTTTCGGCGCTTCCTGACGATGGCCCAGAGGCGTTCTCTGATTGAAGTCAGTCGCGCCACCTTGCGTTTGGCCGAACTCAACTACGGCGGATTGTTTGTCATAGAACGTAGCACCGGCCTGCGCAACTTCGCCGAGTCAGGCAAAGAGATGAACGCCGATTTGTCATCAGAGTTGCTGGTCACCATTTTTACGCCGTATACGCCGCTGCACGATGGGGCCGTGATTATCTCAGGCGAGTACATCGTGGCTGCGGCAGCGTCTCTGCCTTTGACCACCAACCTGAGGTATCGCAAGCTCTTCGGGATGCGTCACAAAGCCGCCATCGGAGTCAGCGAAGTTTCGGACGCGGTGGTTGTCGTTGTTAGCGAAGAAACAGGCAAGATTTCGATTGCCTTCAAGGGTGTTCTCGATTCAGGGGTTGCTAAGTCCGAATTCCGGGAACGTCTTTCAGCCTACCTCACTAAATAGTCGGGCAAATTGCGCCGCCGACGGCATCTCTTGCCAAGCCTAACTAATTGACAAAGACGAACAGTGTTCGTATTATTCCCGGCCCTATTAAGCCTTGGACCACGGTGGTTGACGCCACCACCACCTGAATTAGGAAACAGTTGATGCTGGACATAGCTCATACCAGGAATTTTTCGATCATTGCCCACATCGATCATGGCAAATCGACACTCGCTGATCGTCTCCTGCAATCGACCAGCACGATCAACGAGCGTCAGATGAAGGCTCAGGTGCTGGATACGATGGACCTGGAGCGGGAACGCGGTATCACTATCAAGTCCCACGCCATTCGGCTGCACTACAAAGCTGCCGACGGCCAGGATTACAGCTTCAACCTGATCGATACGCCCGGACACGTTGACTTCACTTACGAAGTCAGTCGGTCGCTGGCAGCCTGCGAAGGAGCTATTCTGGTAGTTGATGCCTCGCAGGGAATTGAAGCCCAGACCCTGTCGAATCTGTACTTGGCGATGGAACACGATCTGGCGATTCTCCCGGTGATCAACAAAATCGACCTGCCCAACGCTGACCCGGATCGTGTAGTCGCCGAGATAGTAAGTCTGCTGGGCTGCCGCGAAGAAGAAGTCATCCGCTGCTCCGCCAAAAAAGGGATCGGGATTGATGAGCTTCTGGAAGCCATTGTCAAGGTCATTCCCGCGCCCCTGGGAGATCCCGAGGCCCCCCTCCAGGCGATGGTCTTCGATTCGATATTCGACACCTACCGTGGCGCCATGCCGTTCATCAAGATCGTCAACGGGACCTTGCTTACGGGAGATAAGATCCGATTCATGTCCACCGGACTTACCTACGAGGCTGACGAGGTCGGTTACATGCAGATCCGTCCGATCAAGAAGAAATCGCTTTCGGCCGGTGATGTGGGTTATTTGTTTGCCTCGATCAAGCAGGTGGCGGATACACGTATCGGTGATACCATCACTACCGCTCAGAGGCCGACCAAGTCCCCCCTGCCTGGTTTTGTCGATATTCAGCCGATGGTTTTCTCTGGCCTCTACCCCGCTATCGCTGAAGACTTCACCCAACTGCGAGAATCGCTTGAGAAGTTGAAGCTAAATGATTCTTCGCTGTCTTTCACGCCAGAGTCCTCGAGCGCCCTGGGGTTTGGGTTCCGCGTCGGTTTTCTTGGTCTTCTGCACATGGAAATCATCACGGAGCGCCTATCGCGGGAGTATGGCCAGGCCATCATAAACACCGTGCCCAACGTCGAGTATCGAGTGCACAAAACCGATGGCACGATGGTCACCGTTAATAACCCCGCCGAGATGCCCTCAGCTCAGGAGATCGACTACGCTGAAGAGCCGTTCGTCAACGCTCAGATAATTGCGCCCGCAGAGTATGTCGGGGCAATCATGCGCCTGGCTACCGAACGCCGTGGGATATACAAAACGACTGAGTATCTCTCAGAGACCAGGGCCAATTTGTCATATGCTTTCCCGCTGGCCGAGATCATTTTTGACTTCTACGATAAGTTGAAATCCTCCACGCGCGGATATGCCTCATTCGACTATGACCTGCCTTATTATCAGCGCTCCGCCGTCGTCAGACTTGATATCATGATCAACGGCGAGCCAGTCGATGCTTTGTCGGTGATAATTCATCGTGAACGCGCCTATCGCTGGGGCATGGCTCTCAATGAAAAGCTTCGGACGTTGATCCCTCGCCAGATGTTCGAAGTCATCCTGCAGGCGGCGATTGGCAACAAGATCATCAGCCGCGCGACGGTACGGCCGCTGCGTAAGGATGTTACGGCCAAGTGTTATGGTGGTGATATCAGCCGCAAACGCAAGCTGCTGGAAAAGCAGAAAGAGGGCAAGAAGCGGATGAAGCAGCTTGGCTCGGTCGAAATCCCCCAGGAAGCGTTCCTCGCCGCTCTGCAAATTGAGCGCTAGCACACCAAATGTGTGGCTTTCTCAGCCGGCCGACTCAGTTCCACCAATACAAGCTCACAAGCGGAGCCACACCATAGTACGTCATTCCTGCGAAAGCAGGAATCCAGGACTCAATTCGCAGACATATCGACCTTATCTTTGTCAGGTCCGTTTGGTGCAAACTGGTATATCGGTATCCCACTCTTGCCATAGAGCACGTTCAGAATGCCCTGGCGGATTAGCCAGTGCTCGTTCTCATCATCGCTGTACTTCCTCGGAGAATAGCCCCCGTTCTTAAGCTGCACTCGGTCAAATTTGTGTCCGACGGCTTTGCTCATTTCGAAGAGAAGGGAGATTAGAAGTTCATCACCTGTATCATACCAGCGGGACTTGTCTGACTCTGACGCCGGACCGTCACCCGTCGGGAACTTGCTCAGGTGATCGCGGTATTCACTCCAGACATCCACAATCTTCTTCTCGGCGCTGTCCTTGTGAGAGAACACTAGATCAATCATGTTCAGTGCTTGCACGTGAGCTGGGGACACGCGCGCGCCTCGTGTTCCCATAAGTGTCTTGAATACCCAGAGTTTCTCGTCCCTCTCTTCTCTTTGCTTGTCTCGATAACGCTCTATCCATAGGGCCCCAATCGGCCCGAGCAAAATAGCAACGATAGTAAAGATTTCTAGCATAGTGTAGCCACCTCCTTGTGCAATGCCAGGCTGAACCTCAAACCAACTTCGCCTACTGGCCATCCCGGCGATTGCTATTGATACTGCAATAGTATAGAGTTGAGGTAGCAGCAGAGCAAGGAAACTTGCATCACAAACGTTTTCCGCACCCCATCCCTGCTGACGGGCAATCCTTGACAGATCAGTCTCCCTTTGGCAGGACTGGATTCCTGCTTTCGCAGGAATGACAGAAAGCGAGACCGCTCAGGAACAGAGAGATGTACGCTTTCGCGGAGCTCACAACAGGTGCGTGCCGCCTGCGCCGCAATAACCGGAAGGACAACTTACAAATCCAAGCCGAGTTTCTTGACCTTCTTGTAGAGGTGCGAACGCTCCAGACCGAGTTCCCGGGCTGCCCGACTAAAATTGCCATCGTGACGCCTTATAGCGGAGGCAATATGGGAGCGCTCACAGTCCGATACCGCGTCTTTAAGAGTAAGCGGTTGATCGCTCGGCGGAGGGGGCAGCAAATTACGAAGATCGTCCAAGGAGACGCGCTGAGTCTCGCAGTAGATGTTGATCCGCTCAGCCAGATTCTTAAGCTCACGAGCATTGCCGGGAAAATCGAATCGACGCAGGTATGACAGGGCACTCTCAGTCAGACGCCTAGCCGAGGTCTTGGTCTCGGCCGCAAACCGATCAAGAAAATGCTCCAGCAAGAGCGAGAGATCATCCATTCGCTCCCGCAAGGGGGGCAGCTTGAACTCAACGACATTGAGACGGTAGAGAAGATCCTGACGGAAGTGGCCTTCCGCTACCATCTTCTCAAGATCGCGATTGGAAGCGGCAATTATACTGCCCTCAACCGTGATGGCTTTTGTCGCACCGACCGGCGTGACCGTACGCGTCTCGATCACGCGCAGGATCTTCGCCTGCGCTGCTGCGGGCATCTCGGAAATCTCATCGAGAAAGATCGATCCCTTGTCGGCCTCGACAAAGAACCCCTTGGTCGCCTTGCCCGCGCCCGTGAACGCGCCGGCGGTGTGTCCGAACAACTGCGACTCGATCAACTCCGAGGGTAGCGCAGCGCAGTTGACGGCCACAAACGGTCCCTCGGCAAAACGGCTGCAGCGATGGATCATGTGCGCGATCAGTTCCTTGCCAGTTCCATTTTCGCCCAGGACCAAAAAGCGCGTCGCCATAGGTGCCGATTTCTTGATGTCGGTCATAAGTTGGCGGATAGCCTCGGCCTCACCGATGAAGTCACCATAGACCAGCGATGCCAGCCGGTCCTTTTCACCCTTGAGACTGGCGGCGCGGGTGGCGTTATCGATAGTGATCAGCACCCGGTCAAGCGAGATCGGTTTTTCGATGAAATCATAGGCACCAAGACGGATCGCCTCGACAGCGGTCTCGACATCGGCGTGCCCCGAGATCATCACCACCGACTGCTCCCGATCACGCCCGAGGATCGTACGCAATAGTTCCACGCCGTTGCCGTCGGGCAGCATGATATCGAGTAGGATTACGTCGAAACCGGCCTGCGCGAACTGCTCGCCTTCGCGGAAACTCGCCGCCGTGACAACCTCGTGCCCGCGTCGCTGCAGGGCCGGGCCCAGGGTTTCGCGGATGCTGGCTTCGTCATCGACAATCAGAATATTGGCCATAATCAGGCAGGTAGTTCGATGCGAACGCCCGCTCCTCCTTCGTCACGGTTGAAAAGCGTCATAGTGCCGCCATGATCGTGCACGATACGATGAGCAATCACCAAGCCCAGTCCGGAGCCGCTACCTTTGGTAGTCCGGTAGGGTTGGAAGGGATCATCAAGCACTTCGTCCGAGAACCCGGGGCCGGTATCAGCGACATTGATCGTCAAGATGCTCTCCGTCTGACGGCAGGAAACCCGAACAGCTGCGTCGTCTGACGCCTCAAGGCCGTTCTTGACAAGATTGATCAGCACCTGCTTGATGCCATCCGGATCAAGACGCCATTGCCGAGGGCAACCTTGTTGCTCGACAGAGAGACGACCGCTGCTGGCTTCGGGGCGGTAGATTGATGTAACCTCATCGACTAGTTGGCACAAGTCTGCATTCTCGATCTCCGGCGGCTTCATGCGGGCAAACTGCACGAACTGGTCCAATAGCTCCGTCATGCGCTTGATTTCGTGCTTGATGGTGCTGGAAGTGTCTCTGAGGATTTGGTCGTAGTGCGGTTGCTTCTCGAAGTACGATCGATGGAGATCATCGATGCCGATACTGATCGGCGTTAGCGGGTTCTTGATTTCATGCGCCACTTTGCGGCCCATCTGTTGCCAGGCGGCAATCTTCTCGCTCATGGCGAGGTCCTTCTGGATCGCCTTGAGGCGCGTCATCATCTCGCTCAATGAATCCGCCAACTGGGAGAACTCACCCTCTTCGTAAGCCATCACCGGCGTAGAAAAATCACCGGCGGCAACCCGCGACGAAGCCTGCACGAGATTGTCGATTTCCCTCTTCGCCCGACCTGTGATAATCACACCCAGAGCCAGAGCCAGGGCAGTTGACAAGGCGGCCACAAGAGCCGTGGCCCACAGCAGAGAACTCGCGCCGGAAGTTGCGGGGACCATATCGAAGGTCGCTACGAGATACCAGCCAACCTTGGGGTCACTCAGCAAAACGGCCTCGAGCTGGTCGTCGTTCTCGTATAGCGTCATCGGGTCCATGCGGCTGTAGTTAGAGGCACGTTGCTGTTCTGAGATGACTTCAACACGGGCGTCCATGGTCAATGAGATGCGGGCAAGATCCGAGGTCGTGAGATATCGCCCGGCGTAAGTTATGGCCGAGGTGGCATCGGACTGGGCGAGTGTATATGCCAGATGACCACCATCACGGTCGTATTCAAGGGTCACTGCAAGCGTTCCAAGTGAGGGTGGTTCCACCACCTCGCCGATCAGGCCGGGGCGATGGAACGAAGCCCGGACCACCGAGTCACTATCCAGAATCTCCAAAAAGTCGAGCCCGTGCGTGCGTGGGTCGAAAGTGAGTCGGTTGGATCGTCCGCCGGTCAGGTCGTAAACTTCACGCTTGTACCTATCGTCTTCTATGAGGGCCGCGAAGGCCGCCTCGGTCTGGGCACGTAATGATTGATCGAAAGCCTGGAACCGCTGCAGAGAGGCGTACGCTTCTTGTTGCTGACGGTTCATCTCCTGCTCGTCAGTGATGTAATAGATAACCGCCAACAGGATCAATGGCGTTACTATGGCGATGGCGATGAGATAGAGCCTGATCCGCCCGGTGAAGGTCATTCTGTATCTCCCTCCACCGGTTGCGGAAGTTTCAGCTTCACCATATTGGAAATATCGAGACGACCGTCCTTGTCAAATGTGAGTCCTCGAATTGAAGGGGATGTATATAAAAAGAGCGTCGGC
>CAZHDS010000112.1:0-10636 GCA_964531495.1 uncultured Ignavibacteriales bacterium | reverse complement strand
CCGAGTTGGAGCTGATCCAGAAGGATCTGAAAGATGGCATGAGTGCTCTTGATTCGCTCAAGGCCGAAGAGACGGCCGTTCAGAAGCGCATCACCGACTACGATCAAGAGATTGCCTCGGACCGCACCGTCATCAATCGCCTGAACTCACAGCTGAACAAAGTGCGCGATGCAATCACTCAGGCCGAAACGCGATTGAATACGAACACCGAGCGCTATGATCATGCTCGGCGTCGTTACCTCGGCAATTTGCGCCAATTCTACATTGCGGTGCGGCAACCGGTCGGTCCCGCTCCGGATCATCCCCATGACGAGCTGGCCCTCATGCGAAAGATCTCGTATCTTCGGGCTCTGGCCGATTTTGAAGCAGTCACGGTCGAAAAGGCCTCCGACCTTCTGGAGCAGTCCGTAGCCGGTCTGGAGGACTTGACCGGCGAGAGTCGGAGCGTGACTTCTCTCAAGCAGGAGAAAGAAACGGCGGCATCTCGGAGTCGGTCGGAGAGGGACCGCAAACAGGATGAGCTGGCTCAAGTGCTGCGCAAAAAAACTCGGCAGGCGGACCAGGTGCTGATGTTAAGGCAGGCGGCGGAAGAGATGGAGATGATTATCACCCGTCTTGAGCAGCAGCGTCAAGCGGGCTCTGACATCAAGAGGAGTCCGGGCGAGCCTGTCTTTGCTACCCTGAAGGGCCATCTCTCCGCCCCTTTCCGTGGAAAGATCGTGACCAACTTTGGCGAATCGGTCGATGTTGTCACCAACCTGAGATCTTTCTCGCCAGGAATCTCAATCAAGGGACATCCCGGGCAGGAAGTCTCGGCGGTGGCCGCCGGTGTGGTGGCCTAAGTGGGAGAATTGCGCGGCTACGGGAGTTTTGTTATCATCGATCATGGTGAGCAGTACTACAGCACCTATGCCGGATTGGGTGAAGTAAGGGCCGTCAAAGGCCGTCTGGTGCAGACCGGAACTGTGTTGGGCCTGGCGGACGACGACGGCATCGTGCGCTTTGAACTTCGGCAGATTCGCAAGCCACTAGATCCGGTTGACTGGATACGACATGGTTCCTTTTGACATAAACAGCTTCCAGCCCCGGGCGTGGAAAGTACTATCCCGAAGTTTTCAGGCCAATCGTCTGGCCGGTACTTACTTGTTCAGTGGCCGTGACGGGAGCGGGCGTTGGCCGCTGAGCATATCACTGGCGGCTCTGGTCAACTGCGAGGCCATCGTTGAGAGTTCTTCGGGTTTGGTCGCACCGTGTGGTGAGTGTCGCAACTGCCATCATATATTCAGCTTGAATTTTGAGGGTCTGCTTTTTGCCCTACCTGTTCCGCCCCATCGTAAGGAGGATGATGCCCTGGATCTCACTCAGGAGATCATTCAGGCCAAGAGGGAAGAGCCGTTTCTCGTGCTTTCAGGGGCTGGCAGTCGGACGATTCCGGTCGCCTCGGCGCGGCGAATCAAGAGGTCGCTGGCTTCGAAGGCCTCTGACCTGACGCGCGTGGTGCTGTTCTTCCAAATGGAGAACATGCTGGCGGCCTCGACCGATGCCCTTCTCAAGATGATCGAGGAGCCACCGTCAGACACGATTATCGTCATGACTGCTCGACGCCCTGATGCTCTCCTGCCGACCGTTCGCTCCCGGGCGCGCGAAATCCGTCTGGAACGTATCGCCGAACCGGTCGTGGAGAGATATCTGATGGAGCGATACCAGGTGCCGCCGGACCGGGCCAAACTGCTGGCGCGATTGTCTGAGGGCTCGATCGGAAAGGCTCTGGACCTGGCGCCCACTTTGGAAGGGGATGGTGGCTCCTGGCGCCAGGCCGGTTTTCATCTCTTTGGCACTCTTTTTGGAGAGTCTGGAGCCGAGGCTGTGTCGGTCCTGAATGAGCGGGTCAACATGAAAGATCGTGCTGAAGTAATGCAGCTGATGGCCTTCTGGCAAAGCCTCATTCGCGATTGCACCGACGTGAGCGTCTCAGGCGATTCCAGCGATATCACTAATATCGATCTGGTCGAAGAAATTCGGACTCTGGCGGTCCATTTTCAAGGCGCAAGGCCGGCGACCGAGATGACGGCGCGCATCAAATTGACGCTTGCCGATCTGCAACGAAATGTGCATATTCCGGGCGCGTTGGCAGCGTTGGTCCTCGATTTGAGGACTGCTGCCCGAAATTGCTAAACGGATAACCTAAGCGACTTCTCGTGGGAGACTTGTCCCGATGGCTGAGTTGTACTTGGTGGAGTTCAAGGGCTCCCGAAGAGCTCTTTTCTTCAACACCTATTATCATAACCTGACTCGCTCTGAGCATGTGATCGTACAGGCTGAGCGGGGGGAGGATATCGGTGTGCTCCGCTGTCTGGCTAGCGAAGATATTGACATGACCGGGCGGGAAAAGCCGCGATCAATCCTGCGGCGGGCCAGCGAAGACGACCTGATCGCTCTGAACGACATTCGAGAGCGAGAGTTGACCTATCGTGACGAGATTATTGAGCTGATCGGCAGTCATCGACTCTCCATGCGAATCGTGGATATCGAGTATCAGTTTGATGGCAACAAGATGACAGTGTTTTTCACGGCCGATCATCGCATCGATTTTCGCGAGTTGGTCAAGGATCTGGCCTCTCGTTATCGCACCCGCATCGAACTCCGCCAGATCGGCGTTCGTGATGAAGCTCGTCGCATTGATGGACACGGGATTTGTGGCTATCGCCAGTGCTGTAGCTCGTTCATCATAAATTTTGCGCCAGTCTCAACCCAGCAGGCTCGGGAGCAAAATCTTCCATTGAATCCATCCAAAATATCGGGCAACTGCGGCCGCTTGCTCTGCTGTCTGCGTTACGAAGTAGACCAGTATGTCGAGTGTCGCCAGAAGTTCCCGCCGGTGGGCTCCAGGGTCTCCACCAGCCTCGGTGATGGCATAATCGATCGGATCGATATATTCCAGGAAGAGGCGGTGCTACGTACCGAGGACAGTGTTTTTCTGCGCATCCCGCTCAAGGAATTCCAACCCGACCCTGAGCCGCCGTCTCCGGGCGACCCTCTCGAGGAAGCTACCGATTCCGAGGTTGAGGTAGAGGCAAGTGGCATCGAGTCGCTGGATGATTCCGACGGTATCGATGACTTGGACCCGGTGGTCGAAGAACCTGCTGAAGAATTAGAGTCCGCGGACGATCCCCCATCACCCAGCGAACCATCTCCCGAAACTGTCCCCGAAACGACATCGGACTCGTCCCATCAACCCGCCATGACAGAGACAACCAACACCGCTGAGGCCAAATCGGACGACTCCCAGCCCCCTCGGCGTCGTTTTCGTCGGCGCCGACCCCGGCGATCTGGACCCCGGAACAACAGCCAGTAGCCCTTGACTTGAGGAGAACCGCCGTGCCGCGACCGTTCTACGTTACAACGCCTATATACTACGTCAATGATCGCCCGCACATTGGGCATGCCTATACGACGATTTCGGCCGACCTGCTGGCCCGTTTTCATCGTCTGGCCGGGCGCGAGACTTTCTTTCTGACCGGCACCGACGAACATGGCACCAAGGTTGCAGAGGTGGCTGAGGCGGCCGGACTCTCACCGATTGAATTCTGTGACCAAATCGTCGCGCTGTATCAGCAAGCATGGTCTCTGCTCTTGATCGACAACGACGACTTCATTCGCAGTACTTCCGATCGCCACGAAAAGGCGGTGCTGAAGATCCTCGATGTAATACGTCAGGCCAAGACGGATGATGGCCAGGATGTGGTCTATTCGGACTTCTATGAGGGGCTTTATTGCACTGGCTGCGAGAAGTTCCTTACCGAAAAAGAATTGGTGGATGGTCTTTGTCCCGACCACAGGCGAGAACCCGACGTCCTCAAGGAGAAGAACTATTTCTTCCGCCTGTCAGCTTTCCTGCCCAAAATACGGGAGTTGATCGAATCGGGCGAGCTGACCATCTTGCCTGAGGAACGCAGGCGCGAGGTGCTCGGTCTCATCAAACAAGAGCTGCCAGATTTTTCGCTGTCCCGCGAGCGGGTCAAATGGGGCATCAGTTTGCCGTTTGATGACAGTCAGGTCGCGTATGTCTGGGTCGATGCTCTTTCGAATTACATCTCGGCGATCGGCTACGCTGATAATCCTGAGCAGTTTGACAAGTTTTGGAACGGTGGCGAAGTTGTCCACCTGATGGCTAAGGACATTCTCAAATTCCATTGCCTTTACTGGCCGGCGATGCTTATGGCGGCCGGGGTCAAACTCCCCGAAACGATTTTTCTCCATGGCTTTTTTACCATCGACGGCAACAGGATGTCCAAATCGTTGGGTAATGTCATCGATCCGACCGACATGGTGGCCGAATTCGGCCCGGATGCCACGCGCTATTTGCTATTGACTCAGTATCCCTTCGGAGTGGATGGTGACATCCAGGCCAGTCGTTTCGTGACTCAGTACAACTCCGACCTGGCCAATGATCTGGGTAACTTGGTCTCTCGGGTAGGCAAGATGGTCATGGTCAATTGTGACGGACGCTTGCCCGAACCGTACGATGATCTGCCGGGTCTAAAAGAACTTCGCGAACAAGCTGAGAAATTGGCCGATTCCGCCTACGAGCACATCGGTGCCTTCCGTATCGGGCAGGCGATTGGCGAAGCGGTTGCGTTGGTGCGGGCAGCCAACAAGTTCTTTAACGATACCGCTCCCTGGAAACTCGCCAAAGATGGCAAACCCGAAGCGCTCGGTGGCGTACTCAATGCCTGTTGCGAAGTGATTCGCATTGTGTCGATCATCCTCCAACCGGTGATGCCTACCAAGATGGTTGAGATTCGATCCATTCTCTCACTGACCGATGATACCCTGACGCTCGATAACGCTCGGCAGTTCCATACGCTAGAGGTTGGTACTAAGATATGCGTGGATGAGCCGGTTTTCCCCCGCCATAAGAAGGAAGAGAAAGCCGCCCCGGACGCGACCGAGACACCAGCTGCCACAGCCGATGAGTCCAATTTGCTGGATATCGACCAATTCGCTCGGACGCAAATGCGAGTCGCCGAAGTGTTGGAGGCGGAGCCAGTCGAGGGGGCCGACAAGCTTCTGCGTTTGCAGATCGATCTGGGCAGCGAGCGGCGGCAAATTGTGGCCGGTATCGCCAAATACTATACGCCAGAAGAAATTGTCGGCAAAAAAGTCGTCGTGGTTGTCAATCTGAAACCAGCTGTAATCCGGGGCGTGGAGTCAAACGGCATGATGCTGGCGGCCAAGAAAGGTAAGAAGCTTTTTGTGGTCACGCCGGACGGAGATCTACCTCCGGGAGCCAAGATCTCCTGATGATAGACTCTCATTGTCATCTCTACTTCAAGCAGTACAATGGTCATCGTGAAGCAACGGTCATGGCCGCTCGCGAGGCTGGCGTTCACACGATCGTCAACATCGGCGTCGATATCACTACCTCTCAGCAGTCGATTGCTCTGGCGGAACGCTTCAAAGACATTTTCGCTACGGTTGGCGTTCACCCGCACGATGCCCGCACTCTTGATGACAACGGTCTAGCCCGGCTGAAGGAAATGGCAGCCCATCCTAAGGTCAAGGCAATCGGCGAAATTGGACTGGATTATTATCGCGATCTTTCCCCCCGCGATGTGCAGCAACGAGTGTTCCGGCGCCAGCTCGAATTGGCCGCCGAGCTGTCTATGCCGATCGTGATTCATACGCGTGAAGCGATGGCGGACACGATGGCCATAGTTCGCGAGTTTGCCGGCAATCTGGCCGGAGGCGTATTTCATTGTTTCCCAGGCGATGCCGCTGAGGCGAGGAACGTAATCGACGCCGGTTTCGTCGTGTCGGTGGGGGGACAGGTGACTTTCAAAAACTCGAGCATGGCGGCCATGGTTCAGGAAACGCCGCTGGAGTCAATCCTCCTCGAAACCGATGCGCCCTTTTTGGCCCCGGCGCCATTTCGGGGCAAGACCAACTCGCCGGCCTATATTCCATATATTTGCGACCAGGTAGCGGCCTTGAAAGGCGTATCGCGAGCCGAAGTAGAAAAACTCACCGACCGGACCTGCCAGAAACTGTTTCGGCTGGTCGAAGTTTTCGGGGAGTGACACGGATGTCTTACCGAGCCAAAAAACGTCTCGGCCAGAATTTCTTGAAATCGCAAAGCGCCATCGATCGCATTATCGGCATAATCGCCCCTCAGCCGGGTCAAACGATTGTCGAGGTAGGTCCCGGTCGAGGTGCTTTGACCTTGCCCCTGGCGGAGTCTGGAGCCAGGATCATAGGCGTCGAGTTCGATCGCGACCTGACCGGCTATCTCGGAAAACTTCTCCGAAAACATGATAATGCTACAATCCTCAATCAGGACTTCCTTGATTACGAACCGGACAAAGGGAGTACCGAGCAGTTTGTCCTGGTTGGCAATCTACCGTACAATATCAGCGGCCCGGTGGTTGAATGGGCAGTGCGGCATCATGATCGTATCCCGACCGCCTGTCTGATGATGCAGAGAGAAGTCGGCGTGCGACTTTCATCGTCGCCGGGACAGAAGGATTGGTCACCGGCGGCGATCTTCACGCAGCTCTATTTCGAGATCGAGATTTGCTTCAGTATCGGACCGGAGGACTTCCACCCTCAACCCCAGGTAGCATCGTCGGTGATTCGACTGACCAGAAAGGGCGCGCCAGCCGCTGTTCATCAATTGCCTTTTTCCATAGTAGTACGTCACGCCTTCCAGCAACGCCGCAAGCTACTGGTCAATAATCTGGTTCCGGATGTCATCCCAGATGCCAAAGTAGCGCAGCTACTTTTCAAGGAAGTTGACATACAGCCTAAGGCGCGGGCTGAAGAGCTTGCCACTGAGCAATTTCTCGCCCTGGCCGAGCTGCTGGTGCGCAACGGTTTACTCTAATTGGTCGGAGTTGCTCGACAGCTTTGTAATTGACATGCAACTCCCGCCGCGATTCAATGGTAATAAGCGGTAAGACGGATCATTCTTAGAACCCCCACAAGGAGTGAGGATTTGTCGCTCTTGTCTGTCAATATTGATCTGGTGGCGACGGTACGTGAAATGCGCGGCCTTTCCGAGCCGGATCCGGCGCAAGCTGCCATGTTGGCCGAGCTCGCCGGGGCCGACGGCATCACCGTCCAGCTGCGACGCAACGGTCGCATCATTCGTGATCGCGATCTGTATTTGCTCAAGGGACTGGTCAAGTCGGAACTGACTATTGAACTTCCGCCGGTGGACGACGTGATATCCAAAGTGCTGGATATCAAGCCGTCGATGGCGATTTTCTTCGCCGATCATATGCAGACCAATGCGGCTGCTTCGACAATCGACTTGAGTGGGGCCGATGTTGACTATAGTGATCTCGCCGCTCGTGTCTCGGCGGTGGGCACCAAGGTCGGTTTCTTCATTGATCCCGAACCGGACGCGGCCAAGAAAGCAGCCAAGATGGGCGCTCAAGCGGTGCTAATAAGTTGCGCCGCCTACGCCGATGCGCCTACGCTGGAGCAGGCCCAGGCCGAGCTCGACCGCATTGATCGGGCTATAGCCGCCGCCGCCAAGGCCGGTTTGGCCGTGCACTGTGGCCGTGGATTGACCCTGCGCAATATCGCCCCCCTGGCTGAACTGGAGGCCATTGAGCAATTCGCCATCGGCTACGGTCTCTGTTCCCGATCGCTTCTTCTTGGCTTCGAACGGACCGTGAAGGAGTATCTCCATGTTCTTCACTAGTCATCGCGGGCTCAGGATGGTGCTATGAACGACCCCTCTACGCAGTCGATAGAGATAACGATCCCTGCCGAAGCAACCGGGACCCGGCTCGACCGCTATCTGTCCGAAAATGATGATCTGGAGCTGACGCGCAGCCGTATCCACAAACTGATGGCGACCGGAATGGTATTGCTGGATGGGATCGCCGTGAACAAGAGCTATCGCGTCAGAGGTGGCGAAGTCATCTCGCTCAGCATACCGCCCCAACCCCGCATGCACCTTGAGGGAGAGGCGATTCCCCTTGATATAGTTTTCGAGGACGAGCACCTGCTGGTGATCAACAAGCCGGCCGGTATGGTGACGCATCCCGCGCCCGGTCATCCCGGAGGAACCCTGGTCAACGCTGTGGTCAACCACATCGGTCAGCTGCCCCGCGCCGGGGACAATGCCCGTCCGGGTATTGTCCATCGTCTGGACAAAAATACTTCGGGTCTTCTGGTGGTAGCCCTCAACGAAAGAGCTTATCAGGGCCTGCAGAAAGATCTCCAGGATCATACCGTAAAGCGATCATACCTGGGTCTTGCCTGTGGTCACATGCCGGACAAGGAAAGTCGAATTGACGAGCCGATCGGCCGCTCACGTCAGAACCGTCTGAAGATGGCTGTTGATGGCAGCGGTGCTCGCGAAGCCATCACCCATTATGTCCTGCGGGAGCGCTACCGTACCTACGATCTGCTGGAAATATCGCTCCACACGGGGCGGACGCACCAGATCCGGGTTCATCTGGCTCATCTCGGTCATCCCATTTTTGGCGATCCTGATTATGGTGGTCGCGACAAGTGGCATCGGGGGATTTTTGCTCCGGAACGACCGTTGGCCAAGAAGCTATTGGGGATGATGCCTCGCCAGGCGCTACATGCCTTCCGGCTTGGCTTCAATCACCCCATCGATGGCGCCGAGATGAGCTTTGAAAGCCCCTTGCCTGATGACTATCGCGCTCTTTTGGAGACATTGGATCAGGAAGGCCACTGAGTATCTGCTGGCGTGCTACTTCTTGCGCAGGACCGTAACCATCCGCCATGACTTCTTGGTGTTGTCGAACGGCACATCGACCTTGAGATCTCCATAGATACCAGCGATCTCCAGCCCGCCCGCCAGATCAATGAGGGCCTTGAGCGTGCCGAGGCTGTACTGACGGAACTGCTCTGGCGCAATATGCTTGTCGGAAGTACCGTCGTGCTCCCACGTCATGATGACATCCCCGGTCGATACTTCCGTTATGGGATCAAAATCGGGATCGGAGGACCAATCGATGCTCAGTTTCCCTCCATCCTTCTCCATTTCCCAAACATTCTTCGTCGAGCTGCCAACACCGTATACATCGCGAGGGTGAGGCAACTCGATTATGTACATTCCCCCAGTCGGAAGATTCCTGGCGACGGCGCGAAAATGACTTACCACGTCGTCGTTGGTGAGGAGCAGCCCGAAGGTCGCCATCATGCACACGGTTAGATCCACCGGATGCTCCAGATTGAAATCGCGCATATCTGCTTCCAGAATGTATCCGGGCAGACTCTCCTCGTCGAAGATCTTCTGGGCGTAGAGGGCCATCTCGGGAGCCAGGTCAACTCCGAAAGACTCTATGCCTCGGCGGGCAAACTCCCGGGCGTACTGCGCCGGGCCACAACCAAGCTCCACCATACTTTTGACCGATGCCAGACCAGCGAGGCGAGAGGCCTCGGAGAGGAAATCGATTGACTGGCCATAGTCGCGCCAGGCAAAAGCCAATTCGTATAGCTCGGGCCGCTCGTACGGATGCTGAGACATGTCCAGGGCTCCTCTTTGGGTTGTATCTTGTTGACTTTGCACGGGTGCTCCTCTATATATGGCAGATGACCGAAAAACGCAATAAACATCGACTGACCTACGCTGATACTGGGGTCGACATAGATGCTGGCGACGAGGCGGTTGAGCTCATTAAGGGCCTCGCGGCGAGTACCTTCAATAGCCAGGTGCTGACTGGAATCGGCGCTTTTGGCGGCATGTTCAAACCTGACTTTGGAGAGATGAAGGACCCGGTTCTGGTATCTTCGACCGATTCCGTCGGCACCAAGGTTAAGTTGGCCTTCATGACCGGTCGTCACGACACTCTGGGGAGCGATCTGGTCAACCATTGTGTGGACGACATACTGGTTCACGGGGCCCACCCCCTTTTCTTCCTGGATTACATTGGCACCGGCAAGATCAAGCCTAAGACGATTAGTGAAATCGTGTCGGGTGTCAGTCGCGCCTGCGCTGCCCTGGGGATGCCACTGTTGGGCGGTGAGACGGCTGAGATGCCCGATCTGTATGCCCCCGGGGAATACGACTTGGCCGGGTTCGTTGTCGGTGTTGTCGATCAGGGGAAAATCGTCGATGGCTCCGCTATTCGCGAGGGAGATGCCTGTCTTGGCCTGCCGTCGAATGGCCTGCACACGAATGGTTATTCTCTTGCCCGCAAAGTTGCCTTTGACATTGCCGAAAATATGCCCGGCGATATGATCGAAGAGTTGGGCATGTCGATCGACGAGGCGCTTATGGCTGTGCATCGCTGCTACGCCCCAATCGTGCACAAGGTCATGAAGAAGTTTCCCGTACATGGCATGGCCCACATCACCGGCGGCGGCATCCAGGGCAACCTCAATCGTGTGATGCCCGAAGGTCTGGGAGCCGTGATTGACTGTTCGACCTGGAAGACTCCAGCCATTTTTGATTATCTCCGTCGGACCGGCAACATCGACCCGGATGACATATACCGAACCTTCAACATGGGCATCGGTTATATACTGGTAGTCGACCCCGAGGACGCCGAGCCAATTGCGCGGAGAATCGAAGGTATGGACGAAAAAGTATATCGTATCGGTACGATCAAGCGCCAATCCGAACCTGTCACGCTGGTGGGCTAAAATG
>CAZHDS010000111.1:0-10753 GCA_964531495.1 uncultured Ignavibacteriales bacterium | reverse complement strand
ACCCCTGACCTCATGACTGCCAGTCATGCGCTCTCCCAGCTGAGCTATGGCCCCAATCAGTTTGTCAGTCTAAACATTTATGCCGCAGGTGTCAACAGATTTGTTCGAGGTCGTTTGGGCCGCCTTTCAGACCCGATTGCGTCTGGTGAGGCACAGAACAAGTCCGACCACCGTCGGTACCAGGGTCAGCTTGATGACCTCGTGCAGGCTGGCAACAAAAGCGACGTCCTCTCCCCCAAGACCTCCGAACTTGCGTTGATAGAGCGAAAACAGCGCTGTCGATAAGGCTATTCCGCCGGCCATGCCGATGACCCTGGTCGTCGACTGAATGCCGGAGGCGATTGGCCGCTGCCTATCGGTCACGGCTCCCATGAGGGCCGACATATTGGGACTGTTGAATATTCCTATGCCGATGCCCAACCCGGTCACACCGATCAGGATGTACGGCACCGACGATGAAGTATCGAGATTCATCAGCAGTATCTGCCCGAGAAGCAGGATGCCCATGCCGAGACTTGTCAGGACACGATATCCCCAGCGATCTGACAAACGTCCGGCCAGCGGAGCCACCAGGGCCATCGTGGCAGGCAGAGTTATCAGGAATAGGCCAATCTCGTGAGGGGCGAAGCCCCGCACATCCTGCAGGTAGAACGGCATCATAATCGTGATCCCCGCCAGCCCCGAAAACATCAGAAACATCGACATCACAGCGGTCATGAAGTCGCGATTGCCCAGCAGTTCCAGTCCAATCAGGGGTGCCGAAGTCTGTCGCTCGCTTCGATAGAATATGCCAGCTGAACTGATCCCGACCACCAGCAAGAGCATCGGGCGCCAGTCCGTCAGTTCGTAATCGTCAGTCAGGGAGAGCCACAGCATACCGGCGAGCAAGGTTGTCGATAGCGTTGCTGCCGACAACAGATTGACTTTTCGCTGCGAGACCTGGGCCTCGAATCCCCTGAAGACCCAGAGACTCAAGGCCAAGCCGAGCACGCCCGCTGGCAAGCTGGCTATGAAAATCGATTGCCAGGGCCAGAATTTGAGCAGAAAACCGCCCAGGGGCGGCCCGGTCATTAGTCCGGCCGCGACAATCATGGCCATCAGGCCAATCCCCTTGCCCCGTTGTTCGGCCGGAAATACAGTCGTTATCAGGCCCATTCCGATTGCCTGGCACATGGCGGAACCGACCGCCTGAACCACCCGGCCCACCAACAGCGGGTGGAACGATTGACTGAAGACGCAGATAGTCGTACCGGCAATAAACAGACCAAAACCGAAGCGATAGGCAAAACCGTACCCCGTCCTGGCGGCCCAGCCGCCGAAGACCATCATCAGGGAAACCAGAGTAAGAGAATATGCCAGGACAAGCCAGGCAATCTGGCCGATCGACACCTGAAACTCAGCTGCAATCGTAGGCAGAGCGACATTCAGGATGGATCCCTCGAGAGTGCCCATGAAGGTGCCGGCGGCGGCCACTGCAAAGAATTTGTAGGGGCTGATTGCTCGGGATTGACTCATCACATGGTTGCTTGGATTTCCGGCTAAGTTATTGGCGCACAAAAAACATTGACATTGATCGGTTAACACAATAAGCTGACCTTCAAAGGTCGTCAACCTGTTTTTTCCCTTACGACTGAACAGGCGCTGAGGTTAGCCGTCCATAAGTAAAGAAGATGAAAACCGGGGTATGACACTCACAATCCCCGACTTGGTTGCAAGATTTGTGGACGGCGATCAGCGAGCTTACACAGAGCTGATCAATCGTTTCCGCAAGAAGATCTATCAGATCGGTTTTCGCATGATGGGCAACCATCTGGATGCCGACGAAGTAGTTCAGGAAACGTTTGTACGAGTCTACAACAAGCGGAAGGAGCTGCAGAATGTAAGCTATTTCTCGACCTTTCTGGTCCGGATAGCCACCAACTACTCGATTGACATGCTTCGTAAGCGCAAGGGACACAGCACGATGGATAGCGATTCGTCGTCTCTCCCGGGCGACACCCAGCTTGATTTATCGCGGCAAGTGGCTACCCCCCAGCAAGTGTACGAGAATAAAAGACTGATGGAGGAAATTGCCAGGGCCCTGGATCAACTACCGCCGAAACAGAAGATCACCGCCATTTTGCACGACATCGAGGGCTACAGCAAAGAGGAGATCTCGGCCATTTTCGACTGCCCCCAGGCAACAGTTCGTTCAAACCTCCACATCGCACGTACGAAGCTCAAGAAGATACTCAAGCAACGACTCAGGACTAAGGAGCAGAAATGACATGCTACGATGCTCTGGCACTCCTTGATGATTTCGTCGATGGCGAGCTTGATTCCTCCCTTGCGGGCACTATGAGGGATCATATCGAGAACTGTGACCACTGCAATGTAGAGTTTCTCGCCAGCAAACGGCTCAAGGAGCTGTTGAAGAAGACCCCCAAAGGCAATCCGTCCGAGGATTATTGGTCGGACACTACGCGTCTGATCATGGCTCGAACAATCGCGACAGACGAGGCTTTCCGACCGAAAACCAAGACGCCCTCCTACCAGCACAGCAACCGCACCGACTTCGTGCGTTCACTGGTGTCCCTGGCCGCGTCGATAGCTATTCTGGTCTCGGCCGTATTAGTCGGCCAGAGCCAGAACCAACCAGCTGTCTCAGTCGGCTCTCAGGGAGACCGCCCCGTCTTTCTGGCCCACTCAGTGACGGATCAGTTTCCGGGGGGCTACCCGGCCCTCGCTATTGGCGACGACCAGTCCCGCCTGGCTCGGGGAATGCTGTTGATGGGAGCGCCGGGGCACTTGAGTCGCCTCGCCCTGCTGGCCGACATGATGACTCAGACCGATAGAGAAAAATAGCAACGCTTCATAAGGACGGATACTTTGCTGAAATTCACCGCCATAATGATCCTCGGCTTGGTCGCCCTTCTGACTTTCGGCTGCACCGAGGGAGAAAGAACAGTTAGCCTGAAGTTCAAGTATGAACCGGGCATGACACTGAACTACAAACAAGTCACCAAATCCAGCTCCGAGGTCTTTGAGGGAGATTCGCTGACGAAGGAACGCAGCAGCGAATACGACGTCACCATGGTGGCCAATATTACCTCCGTTGACAAGGATGGTACCGCCGAGTTGCTGGATTCCACCGTTTGGCAATGGACCGAGCCCGGCAAGAAGGACTCGACCGTACTTGACACGATCGAAAAAGTGCTGGTCACAACCGTCTTCATTCAACCCAACGGCAAATACGTCGATATCGCCGTCCCTGAGGGAGAAGACCGTTCCCCTACGTGGCTGAAGAATTATTATGAGCAGGGCATGCCGGTCTTTCCGCCAGGTGAATTGAGCCCGGGCTATTCCTGGACCCAGTCCACCAAAGTCCTTCTGCCCGATGAGACGCTCAACGCCACGACCACCTATCGCATCAAGTCACTAGCCCGGGAATCGGGATATGACTGCGCTCTTCTTGAATATGACGGGAACATGATCATTCCTATGGACAAGCATGTCACCGACACTTCGGAGTATACCGGCTACGATGAAATCAAAATGACTGGCGTGACGTATTTCGCGTACACTGAAGGCATCGTGGTAATCGAACGACAGCAATGGGAGATCACGGGCCATCGCGTCCTCCACACGTTCGCCACCGGCAAAATGACTGACATTCTCGTAGCCACCAAGGCTGATGTCGATTACCGCCTCGTCTCACTCGAGAGACCCTAGCAGACCGCCTACAGATCCTTTTGAAATCCCCGGGGGCGACCGACTGTCGCCCCCGCTGGTGTTTGGGTCATACGGCGGGACCGGGATGTGACAGGCGTGGTTACCCCCGGCCCCGCTTGACCCGCCTTTGAAGCAACACCGGAGTTCCCTCCCAGCACCAATTTGAACTTGGCTTGAATAGCGGCGTGATGTAGTTTCCCGTCGAACAAAAGAAACTGGAGATGGCCTCAATGAACGACCTTCTACTCCAATTGCACCGACGCTTCGACCATGCCCTGCTTCATCCAGAGGCGGACGAGAAGAATATCTGCCGAACCTGTGAGGAAGCGCTGGAGTATCAGTTCTTCTCCGTGGCGGTGAATCCCGTCTGGGTTGCCACGGCGGCTCGCGAACTACGTGGTTCCGATGTCAAGGTCCTGTCGGTGGCGGGCTTTCCTCTCTCGGCCAGTCGCCCCGATGTGAAGCTCTTTGAAGCCACCAAGGGCGTGTCGGACGGGGCCCACGAGATAGACATGGTGGCGAATGTTGGCTGGCTGGTTTCGGAACGATACGCTGAAGTCGAAGACGAGATAAGATTATTGCGCGACGGACTCCCCTACAACGTCGTCCTGAAAGTCATAGTCGAAGCTGGAAAGCTAACGCGGGAGCAGCAGGTTGAAGCAACCAAATGCGTAGTCAACGGCGGTGCCCAATTCGTCAAGACCTGCACAGGGTTCTTCGGTGGCGCGACGATCGAACAAGTGCGTACCCTTCACAAAGCGGCAGCTGGACAAGTTGAAGTGAAAGCCTCGGGAGGGATCAAGACGCTCGAGCAGTGCCTGGAGCTAATGGAAGCAGGCGCTACGCGTCTGGGCAGCTCGTCCTCGGTGGCGATCATGCAAGAACACCAGGCCAGAGCCAAAGGCTGAATTGATCGCTCCGTATAAAAAATGGCCTGACAGCAGGCGGATCTAAGAGTACTTTGTGATCTAATCAGAAGTATCTTGGCACCAGATGGCTAAGCGATGAAACCTGAAGGACAGAAGAAGAGACCGTTCCTTGGAATGCACTTCAAATGCTGCAACATTTACACCCGCATTCACCTTAACCGGCTGGGCACAGCTTTCGTGGGCTGGTGTCCCCGCTGCACAGCCAAGGTCGAGGTGAAAGTCTCCCCGACCGGATCAAACAGCAAGTTCTTCACTGCCGACTGAAAGTACATCCCAGTTTTCAAATGAATTTACTCAAATCGAAAATCGTGGTAGTTCCGCTGGGGGACGTTGAAGCGAACATCATCAATCGCCTGGCGACTGACCTGGGTCCTGTTTTCAACCGCGCGGTTGATATTCTCAAAGGCATGAAGATGCCCCCGGAAGCTCACAACATCATCCGCAATCAGTATTACGCCATGGTCATCCTGGCCAAGTTAGAGCGAATCAAATCAAATAGTCGCGAGAAAGTGATTGCCGTCTGCGAAGAGAGCCTGTATCTCCCTGATGAGAACCAAATCCTGGGTTATGCGGATAATCTCTCAGGAACGGCAGTCGTATCGCTTTATCAGATCCGTCAGGAGTTCTATGGCCTGCCGGAGAACGATGCACTGGTCTACCCTCGGCTGTTCAAAGAGACCAACCATCGTCTTGGCCACTTGTTCGGGCTGGGCGAATGCCGCAACCCGAGATGCGTGAACTACTTCAGCCAGATTATGCTGGATATCGACAACAAGTCCGCCAAGCCCTGTGATATTTGTCGGCGTCAGCTCATAAAACTGGTCTGAAGCAACCGCTCTACAAGGCCAGGTGGTGCATGAATCTCGACCAAATTATCAGCTCCCTGAGACAGGACCGGGCTCTAGGTAAGAGCATCACCCACTGGAAGACTTTCCCGCCGCGGGCAGCTCGCTACGCCGATTTTCCGCCCAATATCGACCAGCGCTTGATTGACACGGTCGGAGCCAAGGGAATATCCCAGCTATACTCGCACCAGGCAGAGGCAATCGAGTTGGCGCTTGCGGGCAAAGATGTAGTAGTGGTCACGCCGACAGCATCAGGCAAAACCCTCTGTTACAACTTGCCGGTGCTGGACGAAATCATGAAGAATCCGGAGAGCCGGGCGCTGTACCTCTTCCCCACCAAGGCCCTCTCGCAAGATCAGTTGAATGAGCTGTACAGTCTCATCCAACAACTCGACATCGATATCAAGACCTATACTTTCGATGGTGACACGCCCCAGACAGCCCGGCGCGCGATTCGGTCCGCCGGTCACATTGTGATTACCAATCCGGACATGCTCCATGCCGGGATTCTCCCCCACCACACTAAGTGGATCAAGCTGTTTGAGAATCTCAAGTACGTGGTCATCGACGAGGTCCATCAATATCGAGGCATTTTCGGATCGCACCTGGCCAACGTGATCAGGCGTTTGCGGCGAATATGCAAATTCTACGGCTCCGACCCGAAGTTCATTTGCTGCTCGGCAACCATCGCCAATCCGGATGATCTTGCCGGACGGATTATCGGTCGCCCGGTCCGGGCGGTAGACAACAACGGCGCCCCGGCTGGCGAAAAGCATTTCCTGATCTACAACCCGCCGGTCGTAAACGAGCAGCTGGGCATCCGCAAATCAGCTATCAACGAAGCCGCCACGGTCGCGGCGTACTTTCTCAGGCATGGCGTGCAGACGATCGTCTTCGCACATTATCGCCTCTATGTTGAAGTTCTTCTGACCTACCTGCAACGCGAACTGAAGGGCTCCTTTGGTCGGGGTATCAACCTGGCCGGTTACCGAGGTGGTTATCTGCCCAACGAACGGCGACGAATCGAGCAGGGCCTGCGGGATGGTTCCATAACTGGCGTGGTCTCAACCAACGCTCTCGAATTGGGCATCGATATCGGCAGTCTTGATGTTTCGGTCATCGTCGGGTATCCGGGCTCGATCGCATCCCTCCGCCAGCAGGCAGGTCGGGCCGGACGGCGCGGAACCGCCTCGATGACTATCCTGATCTGCAACTCGTCGGCCATCAACCAGTTTCTCTGCGCCGAACCGAAGTACATTTTTGATCGCACGCCGGAGTCGGGTATCATTGACCCTGACAATTTGATCATTCGCACCAACCACCTCAAGTGCGCCACGTTCGAGTTGCCCTTCGATAGCGAAGAGGCCGCCGAGCGTGATGGCCAAACCGGAATACTCGACTATTTGTCCGAGAGTGATATCATCCGCAAATCGGGTGATCGGTATCATTGGTCTTCGGATATCTACCCGGCGCAGCAAGTATCGTTACGCTCCGCCTCGCCGGAGAATTTCGTCATCCTGAATGAATCGAAACAATCCGAGGTGATCGGCGAGGTCGATTATTTCTCAGCTCCGGTTTTTCTGCATCCCAAGGCAATCTACCTTCATCGCGCCAACCAGTACCAGGTTACGCGCCTGGATTGGGATGGGCGCAAGGCCTACGTCAAGGAAGTGAAAGTCGATTATTACACCGACGCCGAAACCAAGAGCGACCTCAAGGTGCTGGCTGTCAACGGCGAGGTGCAGAGTGGCGAGGCGCTGATAAGCCATGGCGAGGTGTCGGTCACAAGCGTCACCGTGCTGTATAAGAAAATCAAATTCCAGACGCACGAAAACGTCGGCTGGGGCGATCTTGATCTACCGGAACTGGAGATGCCCACCAACGCGTTTTGGTACGCTTTCCCCGAGGACATCGCGGAGGTCGTGGGGCTCAAGACATCGCGACTCGGCGGCGCACTGCATGGCTTGGCCAGTATGCTAGGTAAGATTGCCCCGTTGTGGGTGATGTGTGACCATCGTGACCTGCGCTCCATATCGCAAGTCAAGGCTCCCTTTACCGAACGGCCAACGGTCTACATCTATGAGAACATTCCGGGGGGGGTTGGTCTGTCAGAAAAACTATTTGCCGAACACGAACGACTCTTCCAAGCCTGTATGAGTCATGTCCTGGGCTGTCCTTGTGAGGGCGGCTGCCCGACGTGCATTGGTCCGCCGATAGAAGTCGGCGCCGATGGCAAACCGGGCGTGGTAGTGCTTCTGCAGTACATGCTCGCCAACCGGGCGGAGTGAGGCAGAGCGCTGCGCATTGGCACTCTGGCAGAACAGCTGCAAGAAGATACCGTAGGCAAGCACCGACAGAATGGCTCTAGTGATGTTCATCACTTCTCCTTTCTGTAGATAATGAAAGCCTTATGATCATCCGAATCAAGGAAGGCGATCTTCAATCCATCAGGCGCATAGACTGGCGCCGTGCATCCAGACATAGGTATGTTCAGTAATGTGTCAAAAAGCGTGAACACGCCCGTTTCGTAATTGAAAGTGCCTACCCAATCGACAAAGAACTCCTGTCCATTCGCGTGCTCTCCATCACACCCCAGATTGAATAGCACCTCTGTTGATGTGGGATTGAAAGAGGTGAAGAGGAAACCGCAGCCGACGATGCCCTCAGGAGAATCTCCGTACGCAGTATCAAGAGTGATGTGGACGCCTGTGGCAATTTCGACGATCCGCCCTCCATGCACTATGTAGTGGCCATCCGCGCTAATGACAGTCGGTTTGCCCAAGGGGGGGGAGACCATCTCAACCAATAGGGTCGAGTCACTCTGGTCGAGATTGACAAGATACAACGCCTCGTCGCCCCAGCGAAGGATGTGATTATCCTTCTTCGAGGCAGAGCTGTCCGGCGCGAGCCAATGGGCCTGTTTGGTGGTTTCTTGTTCTTTGCCTCGGGGACGATGAAGCCATTGTCCGGTAGTGACTTTCTCAAGGTAATAGGCATTGCCTTCGACTGTCAGCAGGGGACCATCTATGAATGTATCTCCGGCCCTGACCGAGTAATGATCCAGGGTTATCAGAGGCTCCTTTACCGCTTCGCGGCCGGTGCCGGTATCAATGTCGACCACCGTGATCGTCTTGCGCGATGCCGAGTCAGGCAGCATATGTGGTGTCACGGTACCAATTGCGATTTCATGATCTGATACCCACTCGAATTTGTGCGGCCGCTGACCATCCTCAACCCTCCAAACCTCTCGCGATTTGCCGAGCGTATCTGAAACCATTAGGTGGTTGCTGGCGAAGTACGCCAGATGAACCCCGTCTGGTGACCAACACAATGGCCCCGTGAACGGAACCCAGGCCGCCGGGCCAACCTCGACCACCTTTGTTATCTCATAATCTGTCGTGTGACCGACGCTAAATGACAAGAGCACCAGCCCCACGACTACTCCCGCTATACGCAAATTCATGATGATCCCTTCCTCGTGCCCGGAGGCACGTCCTACGAAATGAACACATTCCCATAGATCCCTACGTATCGTCTCTCCAGAGACGGACAGAACACAGATTGTGTTACATGCCCGAGCGCGAGGACCATGGAGACACTCATCTACTCGGCACCTGCGTCGCGAACGCTCCAGACACCATCTTTCCAGACCAACAAGGTGCATGAGAGGGAACATTCGGTGGAGGAAGCGATCTCAGCAAGCCGTTGAACCCTGTCTTCATCGGAGGCGTCGCAACATGAATGGAGAAGTCCCCTATTCCGAGTCCCTGCCTTAGAACACTGAGAACTTGAAGTAGTCGCGGGGATTCGCTTCGATATCCTTCACCAGGTTGCTCACCCGTACCATGAGGTTGACGGTCTCGGTATAGAAGGCGGTATCGGAGACGAATAGCCCCAGGCTGCCTTCGGCAGCATTTATCCGCTGCATCACACTGTCCAACCGGGCCGAGGTCGCGGCGAGATTGTCGTACAATTGCGGATCGCCAATCAGCTTGCCTATCGTACCGCTATTGTTCTCGACCTTGTCGGTCAAAGACGCGACGTTGTTCGAGGTCTGTTCGATTGCCTCGGTAAGACGGGCCTGGCTGATCGTTAGCTCGGCGGTGAGTTTGCTGAGCCGCGCCATCAAGTCGATCATCTGATCGTGCAAATCATCCTCGTTGGCGATTTTGCCCAAGGTGCCTTCCGAGCGATTGATGCGGGCCATGAATTCATCGAGATTGCCGGCCAGTGAGCTGACCTGCTCCATGGCCTCTTCACCCTTAGAGAACATCTTGTCAGCACTACCGACGTCGATCGTGGGTACGACCGTCCCCTCGGCCAGGACCGGGGCACCAACCATTCCCGGAACAATCTCGATGTACTTGTCACCCAGGAAGCCAATCGTACCCAATTGCACGCCAGTTCCCTCCGTCATCATATGCCAAGCATCGGAGCGGATTTTACAGCTTACCAAAACCGTGTGCAGCGTGTCGATACTGACAAATTTCACCGATTTGACATTGCCGACCTCAACGCCCGACATCCAGATTGGCGAGCCACGCAGAAGGCCGTTGACATTACGAAAATAGCATGTGAATTCGCTCTTGGAGTCGAATACTGACGTACCACCACCGGTCAACGAGGCCCAGATGGCCGCAGCTATCGCAATAACCAGGACCAGACCAACTCTGAGGCTGCCCCAGGATGATAGACCCGAATGTTTCATATGCCTGTACTTCCTGTTTTGGGACCGGCCCTAACCGGCCCAACCCGTTCCAATATACTACTCCGCAACGCCATCTACAAAGCGTCTCTGGATGACATCCATCATCGTCTCCCGAAAGGGGGACAGAAACTGCAAGACTTGTTGATCCTCACTGTCACGTAGTTCCATCAAGGTCCCGTCGAATACGACTCGACCGCGAAGAACTATGAGAAATCGATCCGCTAGCCCAAACATATCTGCGATTTGGTGCGTCACAGCGATTGATGACACCGAACGCTCGCTGCGTAGCTTGTCGATTAGCCGAATTACATTCTGAGTCGCTCTGGGATCGAGACCAGTCGTGGGCTCATCGTAGAGCATCACTTTGGGATCGGTCGAAAGCAGGGCCCGACCGATGGCGACTCGCCGCCGCATGCCACCGGAAAGTTGCTCCGGGATCTGATCAATTACTTCGTCGGCGACCAATCCCACAAAACCTAGCATGGCGCGCACCTTGTCTTCGATCTCCGCCCACGACATTTTGGTGTGTTCGACCAGATAATAGCCGACCTTCTCGCCCA
>CAZHDS010000110.1:0-10837 GCA_964531495.1 uncultured Ignavibacteriales bacterium | reverse complement strand
ATCCTCTGAACTGCTACCGTGAAAAAAAGAAGCTTCCGGCTTGCTGGTCTTGTTTCCCGAATCCGGATTGCGACGAAGACTGCTGTCCGTTCACCTGCCCGACCCAGGGTTGGAATCCGGACTGCTGCGGCGGACAGTTCCTCTGCACGAAGTCAATGTCATGTGAAAAGCACGTAGCCGACCAGGACATGTGCTCTTTCTTGATGGTTGTCTCCTTCGATGCTAGTGTGGTCGAAGCCTGGGGTGCCATCAATGGTACCTTGATAGCTGACTGGCCTCCCGTCCAGGTTGAGCTTCACAATCCTGGCGATGGCCGTGGCTATATCCGCATCGCCGGTTTTGCCTCGATCTGCAAGGACCTCAGCGCGCTGACCAACAAGCAGGACCTCGTTTGGATCAACTGGAAGTTCCGCCCGGGTTACATGGTCAGCCCTGGTGACAATGCCCGCATCGACGTTGATGCCTTCACTTACGACGCCACCGAGTGGCCGTACGTTTACTACAACAATGAATGCTACGAGCCTTACAACTGCCATCCCTGCTCGCTGTACACCGACTCCCGCACGATCGGCGACCTGCTGGTGTGTGAAGACGATTGCATCGACGGCAGAATCCTGTACTGTGGCAACAAAAACCCGATCTGTGATGCCAAAGTGCACCTGACCTACAATCCGATGACCGAGTGCGGCATCTACGACCCGCCGAACATCGAAGACAAGTGGGTCATCAATGAGTGTGATCCTTCATGTGGCTTTGACTGCCGCGGACGTTACAACATCTGTGACATCCTTGACCAGTACAGCTACTGTGTTTCGGTTGAGAAGCATTGTGACGCTGATCACGCTGTGTCGGCTCTCGACGCTGCTTTGATCATGCGCGCCCAGCTGTCCATGCTGGATCTGTCATACTGCGGTATGGTTGCTGGTGATGTTGACGGCGACTGCCGGATCACCGGTCTTGACGCCTGCTTGATCATGAAGCACCTCGTCGGAAATCCTGAAGCTTACCCGTTCTTCCCGCGCTTCTGCGATGGGCAGCCAAAGCCCGGTGACATTCCTTGTGACGGTGAATGCACCAACTGGATCTTCTTCACCCAGCGTGGTGATAACGATGACTGCGGCTGCGACAACGCTCTGTTCGTCGGTATGGGCTCCTGCCCGCCAATGCAGTATTGCTGGGATGTCCTGGACAACGGTCCGCATCATTTCCGTAACTTCTGGGGTCTGTACCTCGGTGATGTCTCTGGTAACTGGAATGATGGTCCCAACAGCGGCTCCGACGTGCCGAAGTTGACCAGCAGCCCGATTGCCAATGCCATCAATGTTACAACTGAGACCGTCGACAATATGACTGTCTACACTCTCGTAACGACTCTGCCGGGCATCATTGCCTGCCAGTTCGACGTCACCGGTGAAGCCAATGTGGCCATCACCAACGACGGTTGGCTGAGCGAGACCAATGAATCTGGCAACGTGATCCGCGTGGCCGCGGCTGGTACTGTTACCGCTGCCAACGGCATCCTGGCCACCATTACAACCGCTCCTGAGGCCGCCCTCACGATCGGCAACATGGTTGTCAACGAGACCGTTCTTGATGGCGAGATCGCGATGAAGGGTATTGACGCCGTACCGGGTGGATATCAGTTGGCCTCCAACTACCCGAACCCGTTCAACCCGATCACGAACATCTCCTTCACCATTCCTAAGACCACCGACGTCAAGCTGACCGTTTACAACGTACTCGGCCAGAATGTCACGACCTTGGTTGATGGTACGATGGAAGCTGGTAACCACTCTGTTGTCTGGAACGGCACTGATGGTTCCGGCAGCCAGGTTTCCTCAGGTGTGTATCTGTACCGCCTGGAGACCACCGACTTCTCCGAGACGAAGAAGATGACACTGCTGAAATAAGTTGAACCTTATTTTAAAACCGGGGGTAGCCGTCAGGGCTACCCCCTGGGAGATTGAGCTATGAAACGAATCCATGCAATGTTGCTGTTGATACCGCTCTTGGTGCTGGGAATCTCCAGCGGTGTTGAGGCAGCCAATCAGACATGGAGTCTGGTGTACGAGAACTATCATCCGGATACGCTTCGCGTACACGTCAACTTGGATGCTGTTACCGACCAGCCGATTCTCCAGGCGGCTATCGTACATCTGGCATACGATACGGACCAGCTGGAGATCGAGATTGATACACTTACCCTGTTTCCATTCTCGCCGGTTCTATTGCCGGGCACAAACTGGCTTCACTTCCTCTATGATTTTGACGCCGGAGGAGGAGTTGGCAACACCAATTACGGTGGCTTTGGAGTCTCAGGCGTCACCATGGGACCTGGTACCGCCTTCACGTTCCTGTATGCCTATCAGACCGGCTATGACTTCAACAGCGTCGACAATTGGATGACAATCTGCTCGACGTGGGTCAACGAGGCGGCCGTGGTACAGTACCACCCTGATGTGCCGGTACTATTAAGCCCGCCCAACGGCGGCACTGCCGACAATACTCCGCTCTTTGACTGGAGTGGGACGGCCGGACCAAAAGGTACTTATACTCTTGAAGTATCAACGAGTAGCGACTTCTCGAGCGGTGTTCAGACCATCACAGGCATCACAACAGATCATTATGAAATGCCTACTCTGATGACGCCGGGAGACTATTACTGGCGGGTTGAGGCTTTTGATCATATCGGTCGCGCCTCTGGATTCCAGGCATCGCCTTTCGCCGTTGAAGTCCTGGCCTGCACTATGATTCCGGACGCCCCTATCGGGGCCGTTGATACGGCCTGTAGCGGGACAGAGTTTGGGCTCAGCTGGGCGGCCGATCAGTATGCCGAGTGGTATGAGCTTCGCGTTGATGGTGGCGGCTGGATGAATCTTGGCAACGTCACAGAATGGACGGGCAACCGCCCGGCCGGTGTCTATGACTATGATTTGCGAGCCTGCAATGCCGATTGCGGTTGCTCCGATGCCAGCCCGACAACGACCATCACGGTCCAGGATGCCTTGGAGGCTCCAGCCGCGCCGACTATCAACCCGGCTTCTGTCTGCACGGGTGATCTCTACTGTGTCAGCTGGACTCTTGATCCTAACGCCGAATCGTACGAACTCCAAGAGAACGGCGTATGGACTCCCGTTGGCCTGGTATCCCAATATTGTGTAAGCAAAGGCACGGCCGGTATCTACACCTATCGCGTTCGAGCCTTTGACCACATTTGCGGCAGCGGCGAGCCGAGCGACTCAGTCTTAATCGACGTCGGCGGTGCCCTGGCCGCCCCCGGTGATCTCGATGTCGATATCAGCCCGGTTTGTATTGGACACGATTTTTGCCTGACCTGGCCCTCAGTTGTCGGAGCCGCTTCGTATCAGCTTCGCGTTGACGACGGCACCTGGGCCGGCGTGGGCACTGATACTACTCATTGCATCACGGCTGATACCCAAGGCGAATTCGACTACGAAGTTCGGGCCTACACCGATGCTTGCGGTGGATCTACGGGCGACCCGAGCCCATTGGTTACCGTGACCGTCACCAGCGCCGAAGCGCCTGGCCAGCCAATCGTCGATGATAGCATCGTTTGTGTCGACGATGAGTTCTGCATTAGCTGGACCGCCGTGACCGGCGCGACTGCCTACGAAGTCAGCGAAGACGACGGTACCTGGACAAATATTGGCAGCGGTACTTCCCACTGCGTCACCAAGACGGCCGTGGGTGACTACGCTTACAAAGTGCGAGCGATTTCAGACATCTGTGGCCCCGCGACTGCCAGCGATCCAAGTCCTGCGGTGACCGTGGAAGTAGACGGATATCTGCTGGGTATCGATAGTATCCGTTGCGACTATGACGGTGGCTCCAGTTACACGATCGACTGGCGGGCTGTTGAAGGAGCACGTTCCTACTACATCTATATCCTTTTCACCGATTCGGTAAGCCTCGTTGATTCAGCTGACGGTACAGACACCAGCTTTACCGGGGAGATGCCGGGTGGGGATCCTCAGGGAGCGGCGATGACAGCGGTGAATGCATGCGGCGAGTCAAGCCTGCAACCGACTGACTGTGATTTTGCGTCCGACGTGTTTGTCATCAGTGATTTGCTTCCTGACGGTTTCGAGTTGAAGCAAAACTACCCGAATCCGTTCAATCCCGAGACTTTTATCGAGTTCTCTCTGCCCCGGGCTTCTCACGTTTCCCTGGAGGTTTACAATCTCCTGGGACGCCGGGTCAAGACGCTTGTCAATGGACATCTTTCTGCCGGAAGTCGGGTCGTGACCTGGGATGGCACTGATGATTCTGGCAGGCCAGCCTCGTCTGGAGTTTATTTCTACAAGCTCAATTCGAGTGAGTTCAATGAGACCAAGAAGATGGTTCTCATGAAGTAGAATTTCTGCAGTCTTGGATTTCGGGACATTTGTCTCATCTCCCTTACTTGCAGTGTCAGACCCCGTCTCTCCCTTGTGGAAGACGGGGTTTTTTCATAGCTGGTCGACGTCGATCCTCGGACCGAAGCAGATATCCCATCAAGCTACCAATTAAATCTTTGTTGTAGTCGTTTCTGGCCAGATAATTGTCTAAACCGTGGGGCGGACTAGCTGCCCTGGAACAGCAACCCATACTCTCCAAGGATGGCTTGGGAGTCGGACGTCGGGAAGGACTGCAATGGATAGGTTTGTCATCCGTGGAGGACAACGTCTCAGCGGAGAACTCAAAGTCGAGGGATCTAAGAACTCTGCCCTGCCGATCATTATGGCCGCCCTCTTGATCGATAAGGGCGAGACAGTCATCAAGAACGTCCCCCCTTTGAGGGATATCTATACTACGATCAAGGTCATGGAACATCTGGGTGCCCGCGTTTCATACGATGCCAAGCGCCAGGTGATGACCGTCAACGCCGAGAATCTGACTGAAAACACTGCTCCCTACGAGCTAATGCGACAGATGCGGGCGTCCTTTCTGGTTCTGGGGCCACTTATGGCCCGCCTCGGGCAGGCGCGTGTTTCTCTGCCGGGCGGATGCGTACTGGGGTCACGACCAGTTGATTTCCATATCCAGGCGTTCAAGGCACTGGGCGCTACGGTCCAGGAAAAATCGGGCTACGTGATCGCCCGCTGCAAACGGCTTCAAGGGACGACGATCTGTTTTGACCGACCCTCCCACACCGGAACTGAAAACGTCATGTTCGCGGCGGCCCTGGCGAAAGGGCGAACGATCATCGCCAACGCGGCTTGTGATCCGGAGATTATTGACGTTGCCGACTTCCTGAAGGAGGCTGGGGCCAAAATCACCGGCGCTGGCACACCGATGGTCATCATCGACGGTGTTAGACGCCTGAAGTGTGTCGAGCACCGTGTCCAGGGCGACCGGTTGGTAGCTGGCACTTTTCTCATTGGCGCGGCCATGACGGGGGGGGAAGTCAAGGTGACAGGGATAGTTCCGGAGTACCTGACGATGGTGACTCACAAGCTGGAACAGATGGGTTGCCGGGTAACCAGTTCGCGGATGGCCATCACGCTGAAAGGCCCCAAACGGCTCAAACCGGTCGCAGTAACGACTTTTCCTTATCCTGGCTTTCCAACCGATCTACAGGCCTGTATGATGGCGGCCACCTGTGTCGCAGATGGCACATCCCAGATCCGCGAGACGGTTTTCAACGATCGTTTCTCGCATACGATGGAGATGAGGCGACTGGGAGCCGATATCACGGTTACAGGCGACGAAGCCATTATCCACGGGACCGAGAAGCTCAACGGTGCCGAGGTCATGGCCTCCGATATCCGAGCCGGGGCCGGAATAGTCCTGGCAGCCCTGGCTGCCCAGGGACGCTCCGAGATTCTGCGAGTATACCACATCGACCGTGGCTACAGCGCCTTGGAGACGAAGTTGGCGGAGCTTGGGGCCGACATCACTCGGATCAGCGCCTGAAGGTTGGTTCAGGACTTGGCCCTCCAGCACCGGCTGGATCGGTTTGGACAAACGGCGGACCTGAGACGTTTGAAGAATGAGACCTGGCGGCCGCAACGTTGAACGATCGACGTTGGCGACTGTTAGACTTGATAGATATGTTGTGAAGCCATCTTCCGGGTGGTGTTACGGAGGATTCTTGTGATGTATAGGAACGCTCTTTTTGTGGCCTTGCTGCTGGTGCTTGGAGCCGGTCTATCAAGTTACGGCCAGGAGACATATTTCGGGAAGAACAAAGTTCGCTACAAGGGATTTGAGTGGAGTTATGTTCAGACCCGGCACTTTGACGTTTACTTCTATGAGGATGCCTACGAATCGGCCACCTTCGCGGCGGAGGTGCTGGAGTCATCTTACGAAGAGGTCAGCCGAGAACTCAACTACCTCATTCAGAAGCGGATCCCGGTCTTCATCTACAATTCCCATAACGACTTTCAGCAGACCAATATCACTCAGTCCATCCTGGGTGAGGGCACGGGAGGGTTCACGGAGGTTTTCAAGAACCGGGTTGTGACACCCTTCGATGGCAGCTACGAGAACTTCCGCCACGTCCTGCACCATGAACTTACTCATGCCGTGACTTTTGACATGCTCTACGGCGGAGACTTCTCAGCCCTGGTCTCCCGCCAGCGACTGTTCGCCATGCCCTTGTGGCTGGCGGAAGGATTTGCGGAGTACTCCTCGCTCCATGGTTGGGATAGTTTCACCGATATGTGGGTGCGTGACGCCACCATCAATGGCTATCTCCTGCCTTTCGAGTACCTGAATGGATACAATGCCTATCGCGAGGGGCAGGCCATCATCAAGTATATCGCTGACAAGTATGGCGATGACAAGGTCTCTCAGCTTTTCAAGAAGGGCAAAGTCTATTTGTCGATCAACAAGGCGATAGAAAAGACCCTCGGGATTGATCAGGAACAGCTTTTCAAAGATTTTTCCAAGGAGATGAAACGGCGTTACTGGCCGGAGATTGCTGCCCGGGATGAAATCGAGGACGTTGCTCGAAAACTCACCGATGCTTCCAAGGACGGTTCCTACATGAACGAGAAGCCGGTCTTCAACCCGGAAGGGGACAAGATCGCCATGTTCACGGATCGGTCCGACCACACCGAGCTGGTCTTGATCTCTGCCGACGATGGCCGGATTGTCAAGAAAGTGGTCAAGGGCTCGCGCTCGGGCGACATTGAGTCGCTGCACTCGTATGTCTCCGGCATGTCATTCTCACCAGATGGCCGTCAGTTGGTTTTTGTGGCGAAGTCGCATGGCAAGGAATCGCTGTTCTTTCATGATCTTTACAATGACAAGATCACTCTTAAGAAACGGTTTGACTACTACAACCTTGTGTCACCAGCCTGGTCGCCCGATGGCGCCATGGTTGCCTTCTCTGCTCTGGAAGGAAACATGCGTGACATTTTCGTCTACCATATCGAGGATGATCGAGTGGAGCAGATCACCAATGATCGCTTCGACGACGGTGATCCCAGTTGGTACCCAGACTCTCGGCGCCTCTTGATCTCCTCCGATCGGTATCATCCTGATAACGCCGAGGTTGCGGTTGATGGACATCCTTACGTCACGGCCCCGGAGTCATTCATGCCGGGCGACTTCGACTACGGGTCATACAATCTCTTCACGGTCGACATCACTACCAGTGAGATCACTCCCCTACCCGTCGGAGCCGGCGGCAATACCGGGGCCGTTGTTTCACCCGACGGCCGAAGAGTAGCTTTCATTTCCAGCCGCAACGGAATCGACAACGTTTATATTGCTTACCCCGATTCCGGCGAGGTATACGCAATCACCAACATCCTGACTTCGGTCACCTATCTCTCATGGTCGCCGGATGGCGATGCTCTGGCTATCCAAGCTTTCAATAAGGGCCTGTACGACGTATTTATTCTGGACAAATTCGTACCGGCCGGTGACAATGGCATCCTCCCGCCCACAGCCTATTTTCGTGGTGACTATGATCGCGACATGGCTCCTTTGGCATCGACGGACAGCACTGACGAAGAGAGTCCGTTGGAGGAGACATCAGTTGAGATTCCTGAGTCCCCTGTGGACTCGTTGGACCTGACGACGATAGCCCCATCCGCCACTGTGAGTTTGGCCGAAAGTGACTCAACAACCGCATCGACGACAATAGACACTACCGAGAACCCGGCGAGCCAGGTAGCCGACCCCGACGATCCGACGGCGGCCGATACAACTGACGCTGCCGACACCCCCGGCCTGGTTGACTCGACCGGCATTTATGACGACGAGTTCGTATTTGTAGCCCCTGAACGAGAGGACCCGCTGGCACCGTACATGGAAGACATTCCGGACGATAGCCTGGAGTTTATGAGCCCGATTCCGATGACGGAACCTGAGGCCTTCGACTCGATCGCTGTCCCGGAAGAAGGTGAGGATTACAAGGTCCATCCGTACAAAGTCAAGTTCAGCCCTGACTACGTGGGCGGTGGTTTCGCCTACGACACTTTCTTTGGGATGAGAGGGCAAACGCAGTTCATATTCAGCGACTACCTTGGCAACCACACTATTGCCATCTCAACTTATCTCGTGAACACCATCGACCAGTCAAACCTGCAGGCTTACTATTTCAACAGCCAGCATCGCCTGGGCTTTGGCACCGGCCTTTTTCACTCTAAGAATTTTTACGTAGATAACGACGATTACTTGTTTTCTGATCGTTACTATGGCTTTCAGTTGTTCGCCCGTCACCCCTTTTCGACCTACGAGCGGGTGGAGCTAATCGCCTCGCAGTTCTTCATCGATCGCGAGTACTATGACCAAGCGGATACACGCCGCAACCGGAGTTCCAAGGTCACGACCGGAAACTTGGCCTGGGTCGCCGACAACGTCCTGTGGGGACTAACTGGACCAGTCAACGGTCGACGCGCTAAGATCAGCATCTCAGGCGGGGTCAACATCTTTGACTCGCAGGACATTGACTTCTATGCCGCCGAACTTGACTACCGCAAGTACTGGCACCTCGGCGGTGCCTACTCGGTGGCATTCCGTGTTTCCGGTGGAGCCTCAGCTGGCCGCACTCCCAAACGGTACTTCCTGGGTGGTACGACCAACTGGATCGGCAATCGTACTCTGGACGCCGAGGTGTACGATGTTGAGAACCTCTACTTCGCCGATGTAGTTACGCCCCTCCGCGGAGTGGACTACTACTCCCTTAGTGGCAACCGCTATGGTTTGGTCAATCTTGAGTTCCGCTATCCGCTGATCGACTACTTCGCAATGCGGTTTCCGCTGCGCCTGGTCCTGAGCCGCATCGGCGGTGTGGCATTCTTTGACATGGGCGCGGCCTGGGATGATGATAATTTCAAGGGTGGTACTTCCGAGGGCGGCCGCGACCGGCTCAATGATCTCAAAACCGGTTTCGGATTTGGTATGCGCGCCAATCTTGGGTTCATTCTCCTGCGCTATGACTTGGCCTGGGGTACAGATTTCTATCACGTGTCCGACAAGCCCAACTACTACTTCTCCATGGGTGCCGACTTCTGAACTGTGACCTGCTGCCGGACAAATACGATGGACCAAAAAGCCCGCCAAATGGCGGGCTTTTTCGATTCGTGAAAGTCGCTCGATCAACTACCGCCGGGGCTTTACTTTGGCTGCGGCCTTCTTCTTGGAGGCAACTTCCTTGTCGGCTTCTTTCGTGACTCTGCGATTCTTCGGTTGTTGCGATTCATCCATCTCCGCCAGACGATTATCTACAGCCTCAAAGACCGAGCCTTTCGTGAAGGTGCCGGACTTGAAGCGACGGCCGCCGGGCACTCCAGTGAGAACCTCAATCCCCTGCGTGATCGTTTTGACCGGGTAGATATGGAATTTCCCTGTCCGGACGGCCTCGACCACGTCAGGACGAAGCATTAGTTCGGAGGCATTCTGATGCGGAATCATGACCCCTTGGCTACCCGTCAATCGGCGCGCTGCGCAGACATCGAAGAAACCTTCGACCTTCTCATTGACGCCACCGATGGGTTGGATTTCGCCCTTTTGATTGACTGAGCCGGTCACAGCGATACCCTGCTTAATCGGAAGGCGACTCAAGGATGACAGTATTGCGTAGATCTCCGTCGAAGACGCCGAGTCACCGTCGATGCCACTATATGATTGCTCGAACGAAATCGACGCCGACATCATGATCGGTCGCTGCTGGGCAAACATCTCGCGCAGATATCCAGCCAGAATCAAGACCCCCTTGTTGTGGGTCGGGCCGGATAGATCCGCCTCCCGCTCGATATTGATCACGCCTGCCTTGCCCATCGCCGTGCTCACCGTGATTCGCGCCGGTCGCCCAAATGAATAGTCGCCCATGTTGTACACTGAAAGTCCGTTGATCTGGCCGACCGATTCACCGGATGTGCTGACCATCAGGACGTTGTCATCATACATTTCCTGCAACTTGTCCTCGACCAGGTTGAGGCGAGTCCGCTTCTGCATCACAGCCTCTTGCACATCCTTACGCGTCACCCGGCCGTCCTTGCGTTGACTGGCGCAGAATGACGCCTCCCTGATGACGTCTGCCACGACGTTGAACCGAGTGCTCAGCTTGTCACGACGCCCGGTGATGCGCCGGCCATACTCAGCCACCGCTTGCATACCGGAGATGTCAAAAGCAAGCAAATCCTCTTTGGCGATCAGATTCCGAACAAATCGATAGTACTCGACCGTGTTCCTTCTGCTTAGATCCATAGTGCTGTCAAATTCTGCTTTGACCTTAAAACACTTCTTGAAGTCCTCATCCAGATTCCAAAGGAGGTGGTAGACCTGCGGCTCACCAATCATGACCACTTTGACATTGATCGGAATAGGCTCCGGCTTGATGCCTGCTCCAGCCATCATATAGAACGGATCGTAGCCAGCG
>CAZHDS010000109.1:0-11028 GCA_964531495.1 uncultured Ignavibacteriales bacterium | reverse complement strand
AGAAGATACCGGAAGAAACACACGACGGAGCTGTTCTTGTGAGCGGCTCCGTTCTTCTATTTTTGGAAGATCCGATGCCGGGTTGGATTCAGCAGGCTTCGGAGTCTATTTGGTCCAGTTGGAGCAGAACCTTTGCCTTGAGGGCAGCAGCGTGCTCGCTGGGCTCGGAGTTGCGCGCCCGTTCGACAATCAGACGTGATATAGCTTCTTCAACCTCATAGACCCCGGCACAATCCTTGCACCGCCCCAGGTGTTCCTGGACCATGGCCATATCGATTTCAGAGGCCTCGCGATCGATCACATCGTAAAGGAGGCTGAGCGCTTCCTGACAGTTCATTAAGCCTTATCCTTCAGATACCCGTTCTGCACAGCGTAGTCGAAAAGTTGTCTCTGAAGTAGCTTGCGACCACGGTGTAAGCGGGACTTGACTGTTCCCAGTTGTAAATCGAGTATGTCAGCAATCTCCTGATAGGAGAAGTCTTCCAGAAATGAGAGCACAACGACCATGCGAAAATCATCGGGGAGCTCTTCGATGGCCTTCTTGACATCATCGTCGAGAATCTTGGCGAAGAGATCCCGCTCCGGATTGCTCTCCTGGCCCCGCTGAGCCAATTGACCGTACAGGAAGTTGTCATCCATATCATCGACATCAACCGACACCGGTGAACGAGACTTAGACCGGTAATCATTGATGAATATGTTCGTCATGATCTTGAACAACCAGGCCCGGCAGTTAGTGCCCGGCTGAAATTTGTCCCAGTAACGATAGGCCTTGGCCAGAGCCTCCTGGACGAGATCTTCGGCATCGCTCTTGTTGCGGGTCATACGCAGAGCGGTACGATAAAGCGCCTCCAAATGAGGAAGCGCCTCCGTTTCGAAGGCCCGTCTCTTTACCAAAATGTCGTTTGGCTTATTAGTATCCATTGCCAAGATCCGTTTATAGGGAAAGTCAATCCCTGACCCCTCCATCACATAGCCTGTAGGAGAGGCGCTCCGTCGCAACCACAAACCACAGACTAACTCCTTTCCTGAGAGAGAACAAGTCATTTTATGCCGCCCGCCCCGAAGTCACACTTATCTGAGCAATAAGAGGTGGCAAAAAGGGCCTTATTAGGCTATATTCCGGGAACACCGAGTGTCCTCTCAAGGTTGAGTGATATAGTGGGCATTTTACATACATCGCCATTTGCCATAGGAGGCAAATCATGGATCGACTTCGCAGATTTGGTGCATTCGCTGTCATACTTGTGATCTTCTCCACCACAGCCTTCGCTGAGAGTCCATGGCCGATGTTCCGACACGATCAACAGCATACTGGCCGCTCACCTTTTACGGGACCAGCGACGCCCAACCTGTACTGGACTTTCCAGGCCAACGACGCCATAACGGCTTCGCCTACAATCGGCCACAATGGCACGATCTACGTCGGCGCGGGCGGTTACTTTGGTGGTGGCGGTGATTCTTCGATGTATGCCATCAATCCTGACGGCACTCTCAAATGGGAGTACAAGACTGATTCGGGCCTGACCTACCCTCAGGCCGCCGGTATTTTCTCATCGGCCGCCATTGACGACGAGGGCGCAATCTACTTTGGATCCAACGATGCCCATCTGTATGTTCTTGAGGATTCAGTTACTTACGCCAAGCTGCGCTGGAGGTTTGAGCAATTCTTCTGGCCGTTCTATTCGTCGCCGATCGTCGACGACTCAGGGACTGTCTTTGTTGGTTCGCTGGACTTCCGTCTCTACGCCATTAATTCTGACGGCACTTTGCGATGGGATCACGTGGCTAACTGGTGTATCTTCACGTCGCCCATTTTTGGCCCTGATGGTTTGATATATTTTGGATCGAAAGATCACAATCTCCGAGCATTTCGGAATGTACTTCCCTATGGGGAAGTAGTGTGGACCCACTCCGTGGGGACATTCTTTGACGGCCACTTGATCGACAGCTCGCCGGCAATGGCAGAGGACGGCACGATTTATGTCGGGTCGGACCCCTACGGCGCTGCCGGACAGACGCCGGTGCCGGTGGATACGACTTTTTGGGCGATCAATATGGATGGCACGCGCAAGTGGGGCTTCCCGATGGGTGACGGCGTGGAGTCGTCCCCGGCCATAGGGCATGATGGAACGATTTATGTCGGCTCATTCGATAGCTGCGTATACGCAATCGAGGATCACGGCACGGAGGGCGTGCTGAAGTGGAAATTCAAGACCGGTGGTCCGGTTGACGCCTCGCCAACGGTTGACGGCGATGGGACTGTCTATATCGGATCGCGTGACTCGGTTATGTATGCGCTTCGTCCCGAAGATGGCTCGGTCAAATGGAGCTTCCCGACTGAGGGAGGCATTGAAAGCTCCGTGACAGTCGATGACAACGGCTACATCTACTTTGGTTCATTCGATGGCAAGCTCTACGCCTTGGGAACGGGTGCCCATGACGTGGGACTAGCGGCCATTGAGGTGCCCAATCAAATCGCCATAAACACGCTATTCTCTCCTGTTGGAAGGGCGGCCAATTTCCGTGCCGACAATGCTGATTTGCAGGTCGTCTGTACTATCAGCGACTCCGATCTTGTTGTTTATGTCGATACAATAGGGCTGACTGGGGCCATTAGCGGGCCCTGGAACTACGCGATCTTTGAGCCCTGGATGGTCGGCCCGGATACTGGAAAGACTTACTCTGTGGCCATGCATACTATATTGCCCGGGGACGACAACGTTGAGAACGATGCGATGGTCAGCACGATTTTCACCGTCGCTGAACCGGTACTGGCTTGCGCGGATATCAACGCCGATGGTACCGGACCAGACATTGCTGACTTGATCTTCCTGGTCAGTTTCATGTTCCTGGACGGACCGCCACCGCCGTTTCTTGAATCAACCAACGTCGATGGCGTTGGCGGCCCGGACCCTGACATAGGCGATCTCATCTACCTGGTCACTTATATGTTCTCGGATGGACCGCCACCCGATTGCCAGTTCTAAGACAGGACACCGCTCTGACTTTGTTTCAGAGCATGTCTTTGCTCCGAGCACCCGCTGGACCTCTGCCACCGGGTGCTCTTTTTTTGCTGTGCTCTGTGGCGCCTACGGGGAAGCGCACACCACCCAAGGGCAGATCGATGCCCGAGTCCGCAGAAACCACTCGGGACGGATGCCTAAGAGTCAAAGGGAGTTCGGACGTGGCCGTGTGGGGAATATGGGACAGTCAGTCCGCGGTGGCACCAAGGGGAATGACACCCTCCAGGTGCTTGCTTGGTGCCCTGGTGAAACTAGATTGGCCTACAGCTCGTCCAGTTGGGTGGCGAGCTCATCAGCATTGTCGACCGGCAAACCACACACAGAGTTGCGGCACAGGTACGCCTGAGCCTGGCCTTTCTGAGCTCGCCGACCTTCAAAGAGCGACAGATTGGAAATCCCGTCCTCACTCATGGCGATTATTCGGTTGGGAAGGTACTTGTGGTAAAGGGTCTCGCGCATCGCCGATTGCTCAGGGCCGGTTCCAACCAGTACCACCTCAACCTTATCCGATAGGTAGTAATCGACCGCCAAGAGAGCCGAGGTCATAGAAGATGGATTGGCCTCGATCATGCCTGAGACCGCAGCCAGTCCCTTCTCCCCTCGCTCCAGGTATCTGGCTTCGCCAGTCAGTCGATGCAGCCGGAACAAATTGCCAATCATGACCGAACCGGGGGCCGGGATGGCACCGTCGGCCTCATCACGAGGTCGCATGATCAAATCAGCCAGGCCATCTGGCCGCAGATAGAATACGCCTGCCTCATCGAGGAATAGTTCCGTGGCCCGATCCGCCATGGCCTTGGCCATGGTCAGCCAGCGTTCATTCTCGCGGCTGCCATCGGACTGATACAACTCGATCAAGCCCATAACGTAGAAGGCGTAGTCTTCCAGGAACTGCCCCTGCGATCCTCTGCCCTCACGGTATGAATGAGTCAGATGGCCATCGCTCCAAAGGCTGGAAGTCACGAACTTGGCATTCTTGATGGCCGCCTGCAGATAACGCTCGTCGCCCGTCACCTGGTAGCCGCGACAGAGCGCGGTCAGAGCCAGTCCGTTCCAGGACGAAAGGATCTTGTCATCTGTCAGAGGCCTGACGCGCTGGTTCCGCCGAGCCAGCAGCTTGGATCGGCATTCGGTCAGATATGCATCGAAGTCGTCGCTGCTCATACCATCACCCGCGCTTTCCGATCCAGCGGTGACGTTCAGAATGTTGTGTCCTTCGAAATTCCCTTGAGTAGAGACATTATAGTACTTCAGAAACCTGTCCGCCGTACCGGCTCCCAGAACTTCCTCAATTTCGATTCTCGACCAGACATAGAACTTCCCCTCCTCCCCTTCGCTATCGGCGTCCAGGGCTGAATAGAAAGCACCATCGTCGTTGGTCATCTCCTGCAAAATCCAATCCAGCGTCTGCCTGACAACATCCAAATAGGCTCGGTTGCCGGTGAGTTGCCAGGCGTCAGCGTAGACCGGCACCAAGAGACCGTTATCATAGAGCATCTTTTCGAAATGCGGCACCAACCAGTTGCGATCGGTGCTATACCGGGCAAAACCCCCGCCCATATGATCATATATACCACCCTGCGCCATGGCCGTCAGACCGAGTTCGGCGGCGGCCAGAAAACTATCCTTCTCACTGCTCTGATTGTGACGCAGGAACAACGACAACTCCAGAGCGTGAGGGAACTTTGGTTGGCTGCCGAAGCCGCCATTGACGTGATCGAACGTGCGCATCAAGTCAGTGGCACCGCGCTCGACGACCTGAGGCGTAATCGCTCTGGATGCCCGATCAACTTCCATTCGGCGCGATAGCTCGGCGAAGATGCCTTCAGCCGATTGATCAATCTGTTCGCGATCACTCTCAAATGACTGGGAGATTTCCGTTATAAGGCGCTTGAACGAGGGGCGACCATAAGCCTCCACCGCTGGGAAATATGTCCCGGCAAAGAATGGCTTGAGATCTGGAGTCATGAAGACCGACATTGGCCATCCACCCGAGCCGGTCAGAGCAGTTGTGAACGTCATGTAGATCTGATCGAGGTCTGGTCGCTGCTCGCGGTCAACTTTGATACACACGAAGTGTTCATTGAGGATCCTCGCAATGACCGTGTCCTCGAACGACTCGCGCTCCATGACATGACACCAATGACAGGCAGCATAGCCAATGGAGAGGAATATCGGCTTGTCCTCGGATCGAGCCAGTTCCAGAGCCTCATCGCCCCAAGGATACCAATCCACCGGATTGTGAGAATGAGCCAGAAGATACGGAGAGTTCTCTTCGGAGAGGTGATTCGTGTAGTGACTTTCCTGGGTCTTGTCAACGCTCTTCAACTGAGGCTCCTTCTGGGACGCGCACCCGCCCTCGATACCTAAAGCAAAAATAGCCACAGCCACGAGGGGTGATAGCTTCATAATGTCCTATTCCCACAAATCCGATTCCTATGAAATAGCGGTGGGGCAGGCGCGGGATGACTCCATTCTTCCCGCACCACCCGCTTGCAGATAGCTCCCACGCTTGGCCAGCGCTCAATGGCAACCTACATCTTGCCGTGTCCTTTGAAGGGACAATTGTCCATCGCCTTGCAGTGATCGCACCAGCCCTGCTTCTGGCCACCGTCAACTGTGAAAGACTCCACGTCCAACACATTGGCCGATGCATGATATATGCCTGACACGGCTACGGCCTTGTTATGGTGCTTGTCGCTCGAAAGATCTTTCGAGAAATCATTCTGGAGGAAGTTGATGTATTGGCCATCACTGGTCTTGAGAGCGTGGTTACAACCATACGTCTTGCAGGCGGCCCGGGCGTCTTCGGACTTGCTGAGATCACATCCGAGACAGACTAGCTGCCCCTCGAACGTAGAATGTTTCGTTTCGACCTTGGGAGCTTCACCAGCAACAACACCGAGAGCCATCAGAGCAACGGCAAGAACCACAAATGCAAAAGGCTTCTTCATTACGTAATCTCCTGGTTTTTCCGGTGAGTTTAATCTCGCCAGTACTGTCAGAACAAGCCGCTCCAGATGTGGTTCCGGGTAAGGTGGAGTTATTTTGTCCTATATAACAAGACCAGCCCGGGACCATGCCTATCGATACCTGATCGACGCGTTTTGCTTGACGAAGATGCCTCAGGAACATAGGTTTAAGTATCAGACGATGACGATCCAAGGTTATGGGTGTTATGGATAGAATCGATCTTCCGATGGTGCCAAATATCCCGCCGGGCGGCGATCCCGCTCCGGATGGGTTCGACTATGGTTCTGGCCCGCACCCATGGATTGTCGGCAGCCATGCCAGCCCGATCGGAGAAATACCGGTCGTTGCGACAAAACTCACGGCTAAGGATCGCCTCGGTGGGTACCGTGTTCGATGGTGTATCGGACGGTCCTCGTATCGGGTGCGGCCGGGACTCTACGCTGTGGGCCATCCCACTGGCGAGTCACCCGTGTTCGTGTCCGCCAATTACAAGCTCAGCTTCGATCGGCTGCGATCGCATCTTGATGGCATTGGCGGTTGGCTACTGGTCCTCGATACCAAAGGCGTCAACGTCTGGTGCGCCGCAGGCAAGGGCACCTTTGGCACCAAAGAAATCGTCCTCCGAGTCAAGTCAACGCGCCTCGCCGAAGTCGTCAGTCATCGCCGCATTATTGTGCCCCAGCTTGGTGCACCGGGAATCATGGCTCACGAAGTACGATCCCAATCCGGTTTCAAAGTCCGGTACGGTCCGGTTCGAGCCGAAGACATTCCCGCTTTCATGGCGGCTGGAATGAGGGCGGACGATGCCATGCGGCTGGTCCGATTTCCGCTGTGGGATCGGGCCGTACTCATCCCAACAGAGATCGTATTGGCTGCCAAACACGGTCTGGGGGCGGCCGTAGTTCTCGCTGCTCTCTCAGGCTTCAGTGGCGACGGCTACAGCCTGGAGCGGATGGTCACTTTGGGTCCCACAATCGCCGCGATGGTAACGGTTGCCTACCTGCTGGCGGCTATCCTTCCGCCGATTCTCTTGCCGTGGCTACCGGGGCGGTCGTTCGCTACGCGCGGCTTCTGGGCGGGATGGATAGTGTTCGGGGCCATCTATGGCGTGGCGCAATTGATCCATGGCACCATGGGTAACAATTGGACAATCGTAGGCTGGATATTGATGGCCCTGGCGGTGACCAGTCATTTGGCCATGAAGTTCACCGGCAGCTCGACTTTCACTTCCCTATCAGGTACTCTGAAGGAAGTGAAGGCGGCTCTGCCCTTTCAGATTGGCGGCGCTGTGCTTGGCCTTGCCGCATGGGTCACAGGACTTTTTCGATAGGATCAATCATGGCTGGGCTAAAATACCTCAAAGACGTAGTGACGCTGGAGCTCGACACCGCAAAATGCACGGGCTGCAGCCTCTGCCTCATCGTATGCCCGCAGGCCGTGTTCATACTGGAAGATGGTGTGGCGGTGATCACACAGCGCGACGCGTGCATCGAATGTGGCGCCTGCCAGGGCAATTGCCCGGAAGAGGCGATCTCAGTGCGAGCCGGAGTAGGCTGTGCCTCGGGAATAATCAGTAGCTGGCTGAAGGGATCCGACGAAGCATCCTGCGATTGTTCTGACGGAGACTGCTGCTAAGTCAATAGCGCGCGGAGATGCTAGCCCATGATGTTTCGCCCGCCGTCCACCGTTATGAACTGGCCACAGATCATAAGCGCCTCATCCGAAACCAGATAAGCGACCACAGCCGCGATATCCTCTGGTTCGACAATGCGTCCCATAGGCGTGTGAAATTTGGCATGACCGAGAACGTCAGTGCACCCGGGAATCGAGCGGGAAGATTTGGTATCAGCCAGACCGGCCAGAATACCATTGACGATTATCCCCTGTGGAGCCAGCTCGACTGCCAGACCGCGCGTAATCGACTCCAGGGCGGATTTGGCCGGACCGACCAGACCGTAACCCGGGATGACTTTTTGTCCCCCATCGGATGTGATGCTAACAATATGCCCGGCACCGTCCATGAGTGGCATCGCCCGTCGTGCCATATCGAGCAGCGACCGGGCTGAGGCCCCCATCGTTACATCCCAATGTTTCGTTGTTGCGCCGATCAGAGACCCAGGTACGCCAAAAGCCGCGTTGGCCACCAGAATGTCCAGCGAACCAAACTCCTCCTTGACCGTGGCGAACATCTTGTCCAGCGCCACTTCCTTGCCGACATCGGCGCGGACGGCGATGGCTCGGCCTTTGTTCATATCATGGATTTCATCAACGACCGCCTGCGCATCGCTCATTGAGCGCCGGTAGTTGACGACCACATCGACACCCTCGCGGGCCAAACGCAGCGCGATAGCTTTTCCAAAGCCTCGTGCGGCACCTGTGATCAGGGCTTTCCTCCCGGCCAGTTCTGAGTACATCCTTTTTTCCTCTACTTAACTTGGTGGCTCCTGCGGCAGACCGCAACACTGTTCTAACCGTCTATGGGTGCTCGAGTTCCCTTTGTTTGCCAAAGATGGGCCGGGTGACTGACGGTGGCCCCAGAGGCGATCCGAACTATCCATCTTGGATCTATGATAGATCTTGAGGTGCAAACCCAACATACTCCGCGCCGGGGGGGTTGTCCAACTAAAGAACGGACTGAAATGCGTCTGTCAGAGTGGCGGTGAAGCAGCTCAACTTCAGACGCAAATAAGAAGCGGGTGGAGAGGTCTGAGCCTCGCCACCCGCGGGAGTATCCAGTGAAATCCGAAGACTATCAGCAAGGAACAGGTGCTGGACCACTCTGGAACATAAAGGTCACCAGATAGATCAGATCAGCGATGTCCGGAGTGCAGGTGCCGTCACCGTTGACATCCATCTCAATATAGTAGATGGTCGGACATCCGGGTGAGTACGGGTCATTGCACGGTGGCGGCGGACCGCTCTGGAACATGTATGACACCATGTAAATCAGGTCAGCGATATCTGGCAGCGAGCCATCATGATTGATGTCGCCGCGCAGATTGCAGCAAGTGAAATCGCAGGCATCGCCGATGCCGTCGCCGTCCGAGTCGGCCTGGGTGGGATTCCATATTGCGGGACAGTTATCGTCGCCACCAACAATGCCCGGCACGCCATCCCAGCCACCAGCGTCAATGGTGCAAATCACGTAGCCGTCCGCATCGACATCAGTCTCATCTGATGGCAGCGTACCTGTGCTGCAGTCGTTAATTTGACCGTCGCAAAGCTCGGGTGCGTTGGGATAGACCGTGTTCTCATTGTCATCACAGTCCTGATTGTTATTGGACCCACCTGATCCGCAAGGACAGCTGAAGAGGGTCGAAAGCACCGTGCTTGAGGGGTCACCGTAGCAGTCTAAGTCCACATCAGCGTGACACAGTTCAAAACCATCGCAGTTCTGATCGATGCCATCGGCAACGATTTCGACAGCCCCGGGATTGATCGTCGGATTAAGGTCATCGCAGTCGCCGGTCCCGGGCGATGTACCGCCGGCCATACCGCTAAAACCAGCGTCGACGTACGTATCCATATCTTGGTCGTAGTCGTTCCAGCCATCGCAGTCCTGATCGGCGCCATCATACCAAATTTCGGCCACCCCAGGATGGATGGCGTTGTTGTTGTCATCGCAATCATCGATACCAGGAGCAGAGCCACCGGCCTGACCATTGAAGCTGTCGTCTACGTAGCCGTCCATGTCCTGATCGTAGTCATTCAAGCCGTCGCAGTTCTGATCAACGCCATCATACCAGTTCTCGGACACACCGGGGTTGATGGCGGCAACCAGGTCGTTGCAGTCGTTGATACCAGGTGAAGTACCACCAGCCATGCCGTTCCACATGGCATCGACGTAAGTATCCATATCCTGGTCGTAGTCGTTCCAGCCATCGCAGTCCTGATCGACGCCGTCGTACCAGATCTCGGTGGCACCAGGATTGATAGCGGCGTCGCCGTCGTTGCAGTCGGGCGCACAGGTGATGCCGGGATAGCTCGGATCACCATAAGTGTCCATATCAACGTCGGTGCATGGATCACAGAGGTCGCCAATGCCATCACCATCGGCATCAAGTTGCGCCGGATTGGGAACTCCGGGGCAGTTGTCACACAGATCGCCAACACCGTCTCCATCGGCATCAAGTTGCGCCGGGTTGGAAACTCCGGGGCAATTGTCACACAGATCGCCAACACCGTCTCCATCGGCATCACCCTGGCCGGGATTGGGTACTCCCGGGCAGTTGTCACACAGGTCGCCAAAAGTGTCGCCGTCACTATCCAACTGGGCTGGATTGGGCTTGAAGGGGCAGTTGTCGAAAACATCTGGAACACCATCACCGTCGGTATCGAGCATAACCATGTTCTCGAACTCAACATCCTGATCGATGCCATTGCGGCCATCATTCCAGACCATGCCAAGACCGTTCATCATGTTGGCATCGATATCGAGATAGTCGCCCATGTACAACGCTGCTGGCGGCATTCCAAAAGTGGCAGCGGGGTTGACTATGCCAACGTCGGAGACAAGACCTTCAACCCAGGTCACGCCACAGTCCATAGAGACGGCACCCATGGTTTCAATCGCGACGTTAGCCGGATCGTTGGCCCGGCTATAATAGACGAGAGCTATGATACCGCTATTTGGATCGACCGCCATTTGCGGGGCCCACTGGTCCAGGCCATTGCCGAACATGTCTTGATTCACGCGCACCGGAGGAGTCCAGGTACCAAGCGCGCCGGTTGGACTGGAAATGAACCAGATGTCAATATCACCCATACTTATATCAGCATAAGCGACATAGATCATACCGGGGCACGGGCCGATATTGTCGATCCCGATACATGATGATGGGGCAGCGTTTATTCCGGGACCAATGACCGGTGGAAACGGTGCTATTGGTAATGCAACCGGCGGACCACCACCCAAGACGCCGAATCCGGCACCTGGGACGGGGGATGCGTCGATGAACACTGTCATACCATCAGTCCAAGTGATGTATAGTCCACCCGGTCCTACAAGGCCGTTGCCAACAGACATCAC
>CAZHDS010000108.1:0-11048 GCA_964531495.1 uncultured Ignavibacteriales bacterium | reverse complement strand
GTGCTATAGTGCGCGCGATCGAGAGCTGCTTTTCATCCACCACTAGTTCACCTTCCGCTTTCTGTCGCGTACTTGCCGGAAGAACGACTTCATGAGGACGGCAACCTCATCGGTCATAACGCCGCCGACAACTTCCAGGTCGTGATTGAAACGCTTCTCAGCCGGAACGTCGATAATCGACCCACAAGCGCCGAACTTGGGATCCGGGGCACCGTAGACGATTGTCTTGATCCTTGATAGCATAGCCGCGCCGACGCACATGGGGCACGGCTCAAGCGTACAGACTAGCAGACAATTCTCCAGACGCCAGTCACCAAAGTGATTGCTGGCGGCGGAAAGAGCGATCATCTCGGCGTGAGCGCTGGCATCGTGAAGACGTTCGGTCTGGTTGTGCCCGCGACCAATAATGCGCTCCTCAAAGACAACCAGCGCTCCCACGGGTACCTCTCCCTCATCGAAAGCAAGCTGGGCCTCCTGGAGGGCCAGGTGCATGAAGTGTTCGTTCTGTTCAGGGCTCATGCCAGCGAATATAGACACGATCTGATCGTCATGGCAAACTTTTTGTCGAGCGAGACTCCCCGCTGCCACTTGACAGTCGGGATCCAGTCGCTATCTTGCAGTTCGCAGTAGCAGCTACTTGGTCAACCGGTTTCAGGAGGTGAAAATGTCGCTCCGACATCTTGGTCTGGCTGGTCTGGCCCTGTTCGCAGTATTGGCGACTCTTCAGTGCGGCAGCGCCCCCCTTGACTCGCCGCCTCCGCCAGTCGAACGGGAATGGGTGTCCAGCATAGTCCGTGACTATGACTTTGCCGATAGCCGGATATTCGACCTCGGCCTTCCTGGCGATCTGGAGCCTGGCGACGTGATCACCAATCTCCATATCTTCAGTCAGAGGGGGGCGCAGAACGACTCAGAGTCGAGAGTCGCTTATATGGTGGTCGATCCGGACAATCCGGATGCCTTCCCGGGTGAGCGTGTAGCCGGTATCCGAGCCAAGCAGATGGATCCGAGCGAGGACGGCTACGAACTGGTTGATAATGACCCGGGCAAGGCGCCGTACGTCGTTTTTGATAGCTCCAATCGCTTATGGGACATTGGCGTTTGGTATCAGTACGTGCCCATAGGTTCGACCGATACTGTCACTGTCGGTAACATTGAAGCCGACACACTTGTCCTCAAATTGCTCAAGCCGCCAACGCCGAATCCGTCGCACCAGACCTGGAGTCTGATGTGGCGCAACTGCTATGATGTAGGCCGCAACCGCACGCTGCATGATGATATTCAGATCTCAGTTTGGCGGGGACTGCCAGGGAGAGAGGACTCCACCGATGCCATCCAAATCCAAGAGGACGCGACAACGGGTGCCGGCCAGTCGTATATTGAGATACTGGGGCTTGATCAGTTCACTCCGGCCGGCCGCCGGTTTTCGGACGGACGCGTGGATGATCTCATGGAGATTTGGCGTCCTGACTGGGGCCTGCTGATCTTCCCCCATCGCACTCCCTTCGACACCGATACGACCTTCGCCGACTCTCTCGGAACTGTTACCCAGCAACTGCAAGACAAGGTCCCAGAGCTATACAATCTGTTGTATCGTGATGCCGACCGGGTACGTGCCAGCGAGTACTTCATCCGAGTCAACCTACTGGTCCCGTGATGGCATTCCATGAATTTGATCATACTGACCGACCATGATGCTTTGGGCGACGATCGTTATCGATTGAGTGACCGTCGCGCCGACCATATTCGCCAGATTTTGAAGCTGCAGGTTGGGGATACATTTGAGGCGGGACTGCTGAATGGTCCTCAAGGCAAGGTCAGGATTGAAGAGATTACGAACAACGCGGTGATTGGTCGAGCCTTTGACTGGCAGAAGCAAGGGCCATTGGCTCCTCCGGCGGTCGATCTCATCTGTGCTCTTCCGCGCCCCCAGACTCTCAAGAAAGTGCTCTTTATCTGCGGCATGATGGGCGTGCGACATCTGGACCTGATACGCTCCAATCGAGTCGAGAAGAGTTACTACCACTCCCCCCTGCTGCAACCGGAGAACTATACCCCGCATCTCATCGAAGGTCTATCCCAGGGCAAGCGCACCGAACTGACCACAGTCGAGATTCATGATCGTTTTCGGCCATTCTTTGAGGATATCGTAGAAGAACGCATCAAGGGGAGATATCGAGAGGCAGCACTGTTACTGCCGGATATGGATTCGACCGAGAAGCTGACCTCACTGAGTCGCACAAGACACACAACGTGTGTGGGGATTGGGCCGGAAGGGGGCTGGGTACCTTTTGAAATCGAGTTGATGGAAAGCCTTGGCTTTGAGCGCTTCAGCCTGGGTCCCTGGGTCCTTCGGGTCGAGCATGCCGTGACGGCAACTCTGTCCCAAATCGAGCTGCTCCGAGAGCAATCCTGACAATGGATTCCGCATCCCAACTTGACATCGTAAGCAAACTCGCCTATCGTGCCTCGAGCAGAAACCGGGCAACTTCGTTGTTGGGAGTCGCGTAGAGAAATCCATATAGCCCATGATAACCGCCAAGAACCTGACAAAAAAGTATGGCCAATTAACGGCCGTCGATGATATCTCTTTCGAGATTCATAAGGGCGAGACTTTCGGGCTTCTCGGACCCAACGGCGCAGGCAAATCGACTGCTATCAACATGCTCTCGGGGGTCCTGACAGCCAATCACGGCTCTATCGAAATCGACCAGGAAGCTGACCCAACCCGACCTCAGGTGCGCCGCAAATTAGGACTCGCACCCCAGGCTTTGGCCCTCTACAAGGAGCTCACGGGAGAGGAAAATGTCTCGTTCTTCGGTTCCCTATATGGTTTTTCGGGAGCAAGACTGAAAGAACGAGTGGCCTGGTCGCTAGATTTCGTGGGTCTGACAGACAGACGTGGGGATCGTGCGGTCACGTACTCCGGTGGCATGCAGCGGCGACTCAATCTTGCCTGCGCGCTTGTTCACGACCCGCCCGTGCTACTGCTCGATGAACCGACGGTGGGTGTCGATCCCCAGTCACGGAGCCTAATTTTCGAGAAGATCGAAGCGTTCAAGGCGCTCGGGCGAACGATCCTTTACACCACGCATTACATGGAAGAAGCCGAGCGACTATGCGATCGCGTGGCGATTATTGACCACGGCAAAATTCTCGCGCTCGACACCGTTGATAATCTGATTGCCGCCTACGGTGGCGAGGCTGTCCTTGAGGGCGAACTGGTCGAGACTCCGGATAACGCAACCACGCTACCCGGGATGGTCAATGGCACCCATTTGCGAATTGACACGGAGCAGCCGCTGGAGATGATCGGTCAATTGGCCGCCGATGGCCATCGTTTTCGGTCTCTTCGCATTGACCGGCCGGATCTTGAGAAGGTCTTCCTCAACCTGACAGGACGGAGGCTACGCGACTGATGTCAGCTATCCTTCGTTTGGCCCTCAAAGACCTGCGCCTGCTGATACGCGATCGTTTTGGCCTGTTCTGGGTCCTGGCCTTCCCCTTGATGATGGCGTTGTTCTTCGGAGCCATTTTTGGCTCCGGCGGCAGCGGACGCGCCGCAATGAAGGTCATGCTCGTTGACCAGGATCAGTCCGACTATTCCCGCCGATTTATTGAGAGTCTGGACGCCTCCGAGGCGATCAACGTGGTACCGGCTGATGATGATTCGGCTCGCGGGGTTGTACGCCGCGGCAAGGCGGTGGCCTATCTTATCCTGAAGCAGGGTGCTGGCGACATGCAGAACCTGTTCGGGGCTGATTCATCCACGATGATTGTTGGCTTGGACCCGTCTCGAAAAGCAGAAGCTGGTTACCTGCAGGGGCTAATCGTGCAGGCCTGGTTCAAGCTACTCCAGGATGACTATTTGGATCCCAGGAAGTCTCGGTCCAACATTCAGAAATACCTCGGTCACCTATCCAGCGATTCGGTTGCGGACGGACCCGCTGTCGACGCGTTATCAGACTTCTATAGCAGCCTCGATGGTTTCATGGCTCAGATGGACACCGGCGCTCTGGCTAAGAAGACGCCCGAGCCGACCGCTTCTGGCGAGACTGACAGCACCATAGACGAAGCCCAGGGGTTTGGTCCGAAGATAAGTTTTGAAGACGTGGCTATCAAATCTGATCAGCCGCGCTCCTCCTGGGAAATCACTTTCCCCCAGGCGGTTCTCTGGGCCTTGATCGGTTGTGCGGCCGCTTTTGCCATTTCGCTAGTGATCGAGCGTACCGGCGGCACGATGCTTCGCCTGAGGCTGGCCCCGATCTCCCGAGCTCAGATCCTCGCCGGTAAGGGACTGGCCTGCTTCATTTTTTGTGTATCCGTCTGCACGCTGTTACTGCTGTTCGGCAAACTCGTCTTCGATATCCGCACGCCCCAGCCTGTCTTCCTGGTGGAAGCGGTTGTTGCGGCGGCGATCTGTTTTGTCGGCCTGATGATGCTCATTTCTGTTCTGGGAAAAACGGAGCAGGCCGTCGGTGGAGCCGGGTGGGCTATCTTGCTGGTCATGTCGATGACCGGCGGAGGCATGGTGCCACTGATGGCAATGCCCAAGTGGATGATCACGCTCAGTCACATCAGTCCGGTCAAGTGGGGCATACTGGCCCTTGAGGGTGCCATCTGGCGCGGCTTCAGTCAGGCTGAGATGGCTCTCCCGCTGGGAGTGCTGATCGGCGTCGGCCTGGTGGCTTTTACCGCCGGAGTACTGGTCCTGAGGGCTACTGATCGATAGCCTGTAGCGCCCCCCTTCCGTTCTTCTTAGTCCCCTATCAGCCCGTTATCATCAAGCAAGAACCAGTATCCCACCTTTCCTGGCAGGCTGCCGGTGAAACAAGAAAACTCTTGCCGAGCGCCGATTTGCGACCTAATTGGGGGCATATAATCGACTTCTACATTGCAAGAGAGGCAATAAGAATGAGAAATCCGATCTCCACTGTTCTGGCCCTCGCCTTCACCCTGGCAATTATCGCCGGGTGTAGCCAGAAAACCGAATACACTGCCGCCATAGTGCAGGGCGGCTATTTTCGCCGATTGCACGTCGACGGCCGCCACCAAATCATCGGCAACTCGCCGCTCGCCGATCCGGACGCCTACGTCACCGGCAAGTACCTGCTGACCGTAGGTGATGATGGTCGTCTGGAGCGGATTCAGTACTTCCAACTAGATGAGATGAGTATCGACAGATACATTGGTGCCGCCCAAGTCACTTTTGAGTACGGAGAGGACTACGAGAAGAGGTCCTACCTCGATCCTGAAGGTCAACCGATGGCTGATCGCTCGGGAGCCCACTCAATCATCATGCACAAAGACGATCAGGGGCGGACAGTCTCTTATTCCAGCCATGATGAGGCCGGTGAACCGATGATGGACCGGTCCGGATCAGCCCAATACTACTGGACGATCGATGACCACGGAAACCGCTTGTCCTCAATCCGCATGGACCTGAGAGGCGAACGGGTGGTCGATGAGGAGGGTATTGCTGAGGTCCGCTGGAAATACGACTCTCGAGGCAACGCCATCGAAACATCCAACCATGCCATTGAGGGCTCGCTATTGCTGGGCCGCAATGGCATCGCGATTTTAAAATCCACTTTCGATGATAACAATAATGTCATCCAGACTCGGTTCTACGACCGCGAAGGCTTGCCCACCGTCGATGTTCAGGACGTAGGCATGTACCGGTTCGTATATGACGAGTGGAACAACATCATTGAGCGATCCACCCACGACACTACTGGCGCTCTCTTTCTGAACCGCTACCGGACCGCCGTCAATCAGCGCACTTTCTCTGAGAGCGGGCTGTTGATGGAGGAACGCAACTTCGATGTAGATCGCGATCTGGTACTGGGCTCGCAGGGCGTGGCCATCATCCGTCACCAGTACGATGCGTCTGGCAATGAAACAGAAATATCATTCTACAGTACCAAGGATGAGCCTATCGAAGATGGCCGCGGATTGGCTGTCTACCGCCGCACCTATAATGACATGAACCGGCCCACCGCAGAGTGGTATTTCGGCACAGACGGCAAGCCGAAGGGAAACCGAGCCGGAGTGGCGATGATTCTGCACACATATGATTCCCTCGGCAATGAAACTGAAACCTGCGCCTATGATGTCAACGAGAAACTGTATGTTGATCCGACCCGTGGGGCGGCCTGTTATCAGCGTGACTATGACGACGCTGGTCGCCTGATTGAGGAACGGTATCTTGACGCCGACCGGAAGCTCAGCCTGGATGTTCGAGGTTACGCCACGGTCCGTTGGAGATACAACGACCGCGACTTGCGCACCGAGGCCGCCTTCCTGGATGCCAATCTTCAGCCTATTGAGAAGCTTGAGGACAGTGTTGCCACTGTGCGGTGGGAGTATGGCGAGAATGACGAGATCACGCGCGTCACCACCTATGACCAGAAGGGTAATGTAAAGAGCACCCAGGATCAGCCACCTCCCCCGCCGCCGCCTGGACAATAGACCTTACCATTTGCTTCGGCAGATGCAAAGACCCGCTCTCTCGAGCGGGTCTTTTTTGTAATCACGGCGTGGGTAACTGACCGATCAACAAGGGGGCGGGATCGGACCATCCTGGAACATATATGTCACCAGATAAATCAAATCAGCTATATCGGGTGTGCAGGAACCGTCACCGTTGATGTCGGCTTCAGGATAGTACTCGGTCGGGCACTCCGGCAGATACGGCTCGTTACACGGCGGCACCGGTCCACCCTGAAACATGTACGACACCATGTAGATCAGATCAGCAATGTCCGGGTCAGAACCATCGTGATTGACATCACCCCGTAGTCGGCAACAGCTGGCGGGCGTATCATTGACCACGAAGGCCAGATCCATCTGCTCCGGATCGCGCGCCATGCACTCGTGGGTGATCAAGCCGTTCAGGATGGAGAAGTTGAAACCCCGCACGTCAATTGAAACCCATTCCGGATTGTAGGCGTCAACAACCCAGTCAACAGCGTAATGACCCTGGAACACTTCTTCAAAGAAAAGCGTTTGTCGACCGATGAATAACTCCTCGTTTCCGTCTTCAGGCAGCGGCGGTCGGCGGTCGCCGGGCGGATTGCCCTCAATGGACCAGATATCGGTTGACCAATTGGCTGCCAGTTCAAGCATCGCCGGTCCCGGGGAGAGCGGGAAGGCATCAAACTCGATATGGATCACTTTGTAGCGGTCGAAAGCCACTGGGTGATCATAGAACCAAACATTCCACCAACCGTTCTCTGGGTAGAAGTACCAACCATCGCCGTAAGCGTTTTCACCAAAACCACCGATGAATCCACCACCTGGATCCATATCGATGGCGAAGCCGTTGGTAATCGGCGCCGAGACGACCGGCTCGTCCATTGGGAACCAATTGACATCAGAAGTCGGCGGACTGCCCTGCTCCATACGAATTGTGGCGGTCGTGGTTCCGGCAAGGCCCTCCAGCTGCGATCCGGGGCAGCCCTCGAACTCAATTTGATACGTGATGTCGAAGAAGCTGTCGACGTTGAAGTTGCCATTGGGGAGCCGCGCCAGCTCGCATTGACCCGGACTGGGCAGCCCAAAGTCAGTTCCTCCCGTGACACGGAAAGTACAGAAATCTGGATCTCCGAACAACTCACCCTGCAAGCGGAACACGTCGCCGGCCATCGACTGAATCGGGTCGCCGGGGTTCCGGGGACCTAAGTGAACTTCCATGAAGACTGGAACAGCAAGATGGCGACTGAATCCTTGCAGGTCACCGGTGCCAGATAGCGTGAGGTCGAGCGTGGCTTCGAAGCATGAGCCAGTTCCACCCAGCGAGCCACCAGCTATCTCACACTGGCCTGGAGGAATCGGCAGACTACAGGTTCCACCACCAGGGCAGAAGAAGTCCGTGATGAAGTCCGCCATATCTATGGTCGTACCCGGAGGAAGACCATCGATAATCATCATGTCTTCCAATGGCGACGTGAAGTCGCAGCCCATCGGCGGATAGGTGATCGTGCCAGTGCCGTTGTCGGGCACTTCGCAGGTGCCAGCCAATAGTGGCGCCGGTGCAAAGGCGGCGTTCTTACCACCCGGATCACCCTGTTCGTAGCGGATAGTTGCCGTCGTAGTGCCGGCGAAACCATCAAGCATTGAACCAGGACAGCCCTCGAACTCGATCTGGTAGGTGATATCAAAGAAGCTGTCGATATTGAAGGTGCCATCGCCGACCTCGGTCATAGTAACGTGACCGGGGCTAGGCAGGCCGAAATCATTGCCACCTGTAAATCGCAGCGTACAAAAATCAGGGTCGCCGAACAGCTCGCCATACATGCGGAAAAGTAGCGCGTCCATGGCTTGGATGGGATCACCCGGATTGCGCGGGGCCAGATGAACCTCAAGCGTCACCGGTACCCATAAGTGTCGGTTGAATCCAGCCAGCATCCCCGTTCCGGAGACATCTATGTCCAGCACAGCCTCAAAGCATGAGACGGTACCACCCAGGCTTCCGCCCGCTGCCTCGCACTGAAGCGGAGGGATTGGCTCCGAACAGGTTACGACTTCGCTACAAATGATATCGGTGATCACGGCGTCCATTTCAATGGTCGAGCCGGGCGGTAAGCCGTCGATTATCATCATCACTTCGGCCGGTGACGTGAAATCACAGGGCGGTGAGTACGACACGGTGCCGGTGCCATTGTCCGGCACATTGCAGCTGCCGGGCAAGACATCCGGTACGACATATACGGCGTTGTCGTTCCAATGTACCGTCGAGGATTTCCATCCCCAGACCGGCTGGGGATCAGGCCATACGACAACATCGGCTACTATACTTATCCAGTAAATCTCGCCCTGAGTCTGGATAAACGGATCGGTGATACCGCTAATGTTATAACCATAGAAGTAGTCATGGTCCGGATAGACGGCAGTGCCGGTCGTGGGCTCGTACCAGCCCTCCCACATTTGCGGAACAGGCTCGATATACTGCCGCAAACACTGCCCAGGCATGAAATACTGGCTCCATAGAGCAATACCAGGCTGACTGTAGTCGCCAGGACCGCCCGGGTTGGGCACATCGGTGTAGATGGTGATCGTAAATCCGTTGATCGACCCTTCGAGGCCGTTCTTCCATGAACCCCAGAAGTGAATCTCTGATACGGGACCGGTCTCTGAGCACATCCAATCATCGGCGAGCATTCCGGGATCAGTACCGTCAACATTCCAGCCCACTGAGTCTGGCGGTTGTGGGAAATGCATCTTGTGTCCGTCCGACGGAGTCCAGTCGGCAATGACTGGACTGGCCAACAGCAGAGCCACGACGGCGAACGCTAGTAATTTTCTGAGCATAATCTGTCTCCTGCACGTGAAGATATGATTTGTCTGAACCATGTATTACTGACCAAGACACCTGTCGCCTCTCGGTCCTGGACTGGTCCGGGCGCGGTGTTGTGAATGTACTTGTTTCGTGTTGCACCCTCATTATAGAGAATCGGCCCATGAGTGTCAAGGCAAAAGAGAGCTACAGCACGGCCGAACAGCCACCAAACACTATGTCAGCGCCCATGTTACGTTAATCGACAATTTCCTCCACGGCTGAATATACTGCCCACGATTTGGGGCAGTCAACCGGTGGCAGGCCATCAGACCTGCCATCCTCACTTAGACCAAAGGGCACCGAGACGAACGGATGACACCAATCGCTTGCGCTAGCGCACTTCACACTTTGTGTGTGATCTCCCGTAATACTGTTGGCGTGGTCAACCCCCGTTGTCCCGGCACCCTCCTTCAGAGCCCAATCGCTATATCAAGTTCTTTGTAACACAAATCACTGGTCATATTGCAGACATGGCTGCAGGTCCGATCCCTCATGGAACATGTACGACACAAGATATATGAGGTCACCGATTTCCGGATCTCCATTGTATGTGCCATCAGCATCGACATCGGCTTCGACAAAGCCGCGCGGCGGACTAGCGTAACACGGCGGTGGCGGCCCCTCTTGGAACATGAACGCAACCAAGTACGAAAGATCGGCGATATCCGGGTCAGCCGTACCATCGCCATTGATATCACCGCGTATTCCTACGCAGCAATCAAGAGTGTCAGGCACACCATGCTCGTACCAGATGTCCACCATCGCTCTGGAATGCAGATTGAGGTCGCCGACGCCGTGGAACCAGACTTGCCAGAACTCATCCATGAAGTCGGGGCGATGGGCACTGTCGGTACCCGGGTACAGTTCAGTGAATAACGCGTCCATGATGGGCTCAATGCCGCCATAAAGGCTGTCACCGAATCCGTCACCCTGGGGAGTAACGTTGTCATCCAGGCAGTCGCCATAGGTGCTGAAATCCTCTAAGCCATCGTTGTCATCATAGATATCCCAGAACATTCCGGCGACAGCTCCCTCCATTTCATACCCGCAACCGGTAATGGTGCCCCACTCCGAGTTGGGGACCCCATCGTAGTAGTGATTGCCATTTTCCAAGTTGTTGCTCGATACGTGGACTAAACCGCTATTCCAATCGTACGTAGCTGAGTCGTTTCGTAGATAACAGCTGATGAAATGTGCAAGTCCCTCCCCTGCTGCTTGATGCGGATCGAGCCACGTGTACCAATCGTGAGTGTATGCCGTGGTAAAACTGTCCATCACATTGTAGTAGTTCTCAATGAAATGGCCGTACTCGTGATAGATAACGCTGCGATCAAAGACATCAACGCTATAACCACCCGAGTCTGGCGCATCCTGGATTGTCATATAATCCCAACACTTGGACCCGATAGTCTGGCCGTCCATGACGACTTCTATCTGAGCCAGTGGACCGCCCCAGCCACCAGAGCTCATAAGCGAGTCCCACGTCGTCTTGGCATCCAGCAAAGCATCGACTACGAAGAACGCACCACTCTCTTCGATACTGGAGTCCGCTGTATAGTTGTACTGGAATACGCCACTTGGGTGATCAGTAATAGTATCCAGAGAAGGTGTATATCGACGGTCGCCTTCATGGCTATCCGTGACATACGCCGCCTCGTTGTCGGCATAGATGCGGGCGTGCCCATCCAGGTCGATGGGCAGCAGCTCA
>CAZHDS010000107.1:0-11112 GCA_964531495.1 uncultured Ignavibacteriales bacterium | reverse complement strand
TCCACTCTGTCATCTTCCCGGCCGAGGGGCCCAAAAGCCTGTTCTACACAAGTCGTCACCCTCTGCAGTCGATTGATTCAATCATCGTGGATGGTGCGAAGCTGGGCGATGCGGAGTACTGTTACGATCTGATTTCCGGCTGGATTTCGCTGGCGGCAGCTCCAACAAGCCAGATGGTAGCGTTCTACAAGCACTCCTTCATGTGTGACCTTACAGTATCCAATTGGGATACTTATAACGAAGCTTTTGCCAATACCCAAACGCCCTTCGTGGAGTTCTTTGCGGATACCACGGTTGGCTGGGCGCCACTCACGGTCCAGTTCTCCGATAGCTCAGTTGGAGCCAGCGCCTGGACCTGGGATTTTGGGAACGGGGTGGGAGGTGATCCGATTCCTGATCCGACCTACGTCTACGAAACCGGTGGCATGTTCGATGTTTCTCTCGGTGTCACGCTTCCCGACGGCGACCACACGCGGCAGATACCGGGGATGATTGTTGTCTTGGCTGACACTCTGGTAATCAATAATGCCCTTGTTTCGGGCGGGAACGTGACCGTGACTATCGATTTGAGAAACTCACTCCCCATGTTTGCCCTAGAATTGCCGATCAGTTACGCCGGTGACATCGATCTTGACTACTTGAATTTCGACACGGATTCGTGTCGTACGGACTACTTCAACGATATTCACACCAACTCCTTTGACCCGGCCAACAAGCGGCTCAGTCTGGTCTTCGACCCGGATGGGGCGCCGCCACTGCCGCCGGGTAAGGGTCATCTGATCAACATGCATTTCACTGCCAGCGGCGCCGGTAGCACCACTATTGACACAACCACATTTTCGACTAGAAGTCTCGAATTAGACGCCGGCTTCACGGCCTATCAGCCTAAGGTAGTGAGTGGTCTCGTGCAGTCAGGACTTTGCGGCGATATCGACGGCAACGGCACGATTTGCGACATTGCTGATCTGATACATCTAGTCACGTGGGCCTACCAATCAGGACCTCCGCCAGCATCCATGGCGATGGCCAACATCGATGGTGAGCCGGGTATCTATATCACGGACGTCATACACATGGTGGCCTTCATGTTCCAGGACGGTCCTCCGCCAATCTGTTGATAGTTCGAGCGTACCAAGCGGGAAAGAGGACGATGCGGGCGTCCTCAATTTGACAAGCGCGGCTTCATTTCCAGCACAAATTGGGCTTTGACCAGGGTTAAATGTACCCTACATTGGGGCTCTAAATCAGGAGCGCACTTGACCCAGGCAGACAACACCCAGCCGACTGACTATACTGAGGGATCGATCATTGGATCCATCTTGAAGATGGGCCTGCCGTCGATGTTTGGGTTCCTGAGCCAGAATATCTATCATCTGGCCGATACTTTCTGGGTGTCCCGGCTCCCAGGGGAGGAATCAGGCGTTGCCGCCCTCACTTTCTTTGGCACCATCATGTGGACGTTCTTCTCGTTCAACCAACTCGTGGGACCCGGGTCGATAGCCATCATCTCCCGTCGCTACGGCGAGAAGGAATACGATCGAGCCGAAAAGGCGATCAAAGAGACGCTGATTCTCAAGCTGTTTTTTGGATTTCTGTTTGGCATCATAGGCTATTTCTCGGTGGAGGAGATGCTTGTCCTGATGGGTGCCGAAGAACAGGCGCTGCACGATGGTATTGCCTATGGCCGCATCATGTTCGTCGGCATGGGGATCATGTATGCCACTTACTCCTGCTACACGGCCATGCGGGGGATTGCCAATCCCCAGATGGCCATGTATCTGATGGTGGCGTCCAACGTCTTGAATGCCGTCATTGATCCTATCTTCATGTTTGGGTATTTCGGCGTGCCGGCCATGGGCATTGAGGGCGCAGCGGTGGCCACGGTGTTGAGCTACACGCTCACCTTTGCCGTCGGACTGTACTTGCTCTATGGCGATCACACGAATGTACGACTCCATCTTAGGGGCAGGTGTACGGTTTCGATCGCTTCCATGTGGAAGATGATCAAGATCGGTATCCCGGCCTGGCTGGGGGATATGTCGTTTTCCAGCGCGCGCCTGATTATCACGCCCTTGATCGCCGCCTTTGGCACCGACGTAGTAGCGGCCTATGGTGTGGGCAATCAAGTCACTCATTTCGGTATCATGGCGTTGGTCGGAATCGGGCTGGGACTATCATCGCTGATCGGACACAATATTGGTAGCGGCAAGCTTGAGCGGGCCAAGAAAACGGCTGACCAGGCCGTCTGGCTGGGGATCGCGGTTATGTGCGCGTTTGCGTTAGTGTCCATCTTCCTGCCCCGGCAGATCATGGGCCTGTTCTTTGAAAACGCCAAGACAGTGGAGTATGGCGTTTCCATGCTGAGGATTTTCGCCGTGAGCTTCCCGTTCCTTGGAGCCTTCTTCATGATGGAGGAGATACACATGGGTGTTGGCCTCAACACGCCTACAATGGTGGCGAACATAATCCACTCCTGGGTACTCGAAGTGGGACCAATAGTGTTAGTGACATCGGTGCTCGGCTACAATCAGGATGCGATCTGGTGGACGATCACTTTGGCTACGATCATAAGTAGTCTCGGTTTCTATTTCTACTACCGCCGGGGCCGGTGGCTGACGTTCAAAGTTTGAGACATGGAGTGAGCCGATGAAGTCTGAGCATGAGTCCATCTCCTGGAAAGGCAAGCACCTGAGCGCTGAGGTGCTCTACGCCTTCGCCGGTCTCGCCCAACAAATCCTGGTGGGATGTGATGATCGATACGTACTGGTCGATTGCGGCGATGGGACGCTCCGTGATCTACGTGATCGCGACTTCGATATGGCCAGGCTCAGCGGCATCCTGATCACACATGGTCACTTTGATCATGTGGGCGGTCTGCATTCGCTGCTGGGATTTATGCGGATGATTGGACGGCGCGATCCCCTGAAGATCATTGCTCCTGCGGGCTGCTATCAAATAGGTGAAATCGTGCGTGGTTTTATGGACTGCTACGGCGAGTCCTTGCCATTCGAGATCGAACGGCTCCCGGCGTCACCGCGCGAGGCGATTGAGTTGGATGTCTTCTCGATCGTGCCGGTTCCGGTGGTACACTGTGGTAGTGCCATCAATGGCCAGATCTTCGACCAGATTCCGGCTGTTGGCTATCGCATAACAAGCGGCGGTGAGTCGGTTGCGATAACGGGCGACTCAGGTATGTGTGAGGCTCTGAAGGAACTTGTGAAGGATGCTGATCTGGCCCTGATTGAGGCCACGTTCACCAACGAGATGGAGGTGCCGGCGGCGGTTCTGAACACGGTCCATCTGAACGAACGCCTGGCCTCGGAGCTGGGTCTGCTTGCCAGGAGTTACCACCTGGTTCATCGTATTAAGAAGGACCTGAGAAATGCTTAAGGCTGTGATCTTCGATCTGGACGATACCTTGTACAGCGATGAAGACGCGCGCGATCGGACCTTGTTTGCCTTAGCTGATGATCTGCCGGATGGCGTCGAAGTAGATCGAGAGACCTTCCGCCACACCGTTCGCTGGACCGTGCGCAAAGTGTTCTACGACTCACCACTGAAAGACTTCGCTCTCAGGGTTGGCATGAGCTCCTGGGAAGGGTTATGGGCGAAGTTTGTTGGGCAGGAGGAAGAGGCGCAGCAGATGCAGAGGTGGCTGGAGGAATACCGTCAGGCAGGGTGGCAGGCATCCCTGGAAAAGTTGGGGTTGGCTGACCGATTGCGCGCTCAGGATCTGGCCGAGAAATTCATGACGATTCGCCGTCAGAACCATACGGTCTACGCCGACGTGATCGATTGCCTGGAGCGGCTGGGCAAGCACCTGCGGTTGGGCCTCCTAACTAACGGCGCGATTGAACTACAACAGGAGAAGATCACTGGGGCTTGCTTGGAGCGGTACTTCGATGCCATTACGATTTCCCAAGAGGTTGGTATTGGCAAGCCTGATCGGCAGGTCTTTGACCTGACCCTGAAACGTCTCGAACTGACACCCGCCGAGGTTGTCATGGTGGGCAATAGTCTTGAATCAGATGTGGCCGGTGCCAATGGGGTTGGAATTAGGTCGATTTGGCTCAATCGCGTGGGCGAGAAGAACAAGACCCAAATCAAACCGGACGCCGAGATCGAGAATCTCGATCTATTGGAGACCGTGCTTGAAGGGTAGAACGACTGAGGTCTCTGTGTTCCACAATATCCCAACGGAGATCATTGGTCGGATGCGGTTCCTGGGGCCAAACTAACAACCTACGGAGTCTTGCCTCACAAGGCTGACTTGGTCCGCGAGACGTTTGGTCGCGGCGAACTGGTCTGCCGCAAACTTGGGCACGAATGATGCAAGTCGGTGTTTTGGGGAAGAGAAGGAGGCAAGTATGTTTCAGGTTATTCCAAAGATCGTTCTGAGCCGGATGCGTTTTCTCGAAGAGCTGGAGACAGAGCGTGACGCTGAGCATGATGAGGCCAAGCAGCGTTTATTGCAGGTGCCGGAGGAAACGGGGCGGTTCCTGTCCCTTGTGGCCGCCTCTGCTCCAAAAGGTATCTGGCTTGAGATTGGTACCAGCGGTGGGTATTCCGCCCTGTGGTTGTCTCTTGCGGCGCGGGAGGCCGGGGCAAAACTGATCACACACGAGATTCAGGATTGGAAAATCGAACTGGCCCGCGAGACGTTTCGCGAAGCCGGGGTAGAGGACGTTGTCGAACTGGTGACTGGTGATGCTGGCGCGCATCTGGACAAGTATGACGACATCGGATTTTGTTTTATGGACGCTGACAAAGAAGACTATCGCGACCAGTACGATGCGGTCGTTTCGCGGATGGTCCCGGGGGGGATCATGGTGGCCGACAATATCGACAGCCACCGGGATATGCTCGAAGGCATGGTGAGCTACGCGCTACAGGATGGGCGCATGGACAACATCGTTGTGCCGATTGGTAGCGGTCTCTTGTTTGGTCGGAAAGTTGGGTCGGTCGGGCCATGATCGGTTCCCACAGCAAGCTGTGAGGCACCCCACGATCGGGGACCACCCGGGTCCTGACTTACGTGCTACCACCGTCGGCGCTAGCAGCCCCTTGCGTGTTTCTGGACAGCTAGTGGAATCGGCGCGAAGCGGAAGAACACACGCAGTGTGCGCTATCTGAAGTCGCGACTCTTTAGCTTCACCGGTTTATCCATGATCGTCAATGGCCGGAAATCATGACCGATAACATTTACAACCCCATCCTTCTTTTCTAACAAGCCTTTCACGATCAGGGCCTGGTTGTGGACGATCGTCTTACGATGACGTTCTAAAACTTGCGGTTTAACAACAATGTTCGAGAAACCGGTTTCATCCTCCATGGTGATAAACAGAAATCCCTTGGCAGTCATGGGACGCTGGCGTATTACAACCACCCCGGCCGTGGTGACCAGGCGATTGTTCGGATGACTGTGCAGTTCGAGGGCTGATCGAATTCCCTGTTGTTCCAGTTGGTCTCGTATGAGACTCATCAGGTGCGGCTGGGTGGAGAGACCCAGCCCCCTATAATCGGAGACCATCGTTTCGACTTGGTTCATCGGCTTCAGCAGGGTGAAACCGGATTCAGTCTCTTCGACAGGAAGTTCGTCATCGGTGCGATTTGACAGGGCCAACACTTCCCACAGTGCCTGACGTCGGGTCGCCTCAAAGGACCGGAAGGCACCAATCATGGCTAGTTGCTCCAACCCGGCGCGGTTTAGATCTGTTCGGAAAACAAAATCTTTGATCGAGGAAAAAGAACGCCTTTGACGCTCAGGTTCGATCTGATCCTTAGCCGAATTACCCAGGCCCTTGACCATGCGAAAACCAAGTCGCACCTTTCCGTAGGCAATAGTACAATCCCACTCACTTTTGGCGATGTCGACATCTTCGAACTCAACTCCGTGACGCTGGCCTTCGTAGATGATACTTGCGGGCGAGTAGAAACCCATCGGCTGCGAGTTCAACAAGGAGCAATAAAACTCGTGGGGGTAATAGACCTTGAGATAGCAGGAAACATAAACCAGCAGCGCAAACGAGGCAGCGTGTGACTCGGCAAAACCAAAATCAGCAAAGGCGGAAAGCTGATCGAAAATCTTCACGGCAGCTTCATGCTCGATGCCGTTTTTCATCATCCCTTGTATGAGTCGCTCGGCGAGGGCTTCCATTTTTTCGTGCGAGCGTTTGTGACCCATGGCGCGGCGAAGTTCATCTGCTTGACTGGGAGTGAAACCGGCGGCCTCGATTGCCACCCGCATCCCCTGCTCCTGAAACAATGGAATCCCAAGCGTTCGCTTTAGTACCGGCTCCAGTTTGGGGTGGGGGTATGTGATCGCTTCCTCACCGTTGCGGCGACGCAGATAGGGATGGACCATGTCACCCTGGATCGGTCCGGGACGGATCAGCGCGACCTCAACAACCAGATCGTAGAAGCAGTTTGGCTTGTGGCGCGGCAGGCAGTTCATTTGAGCTCGCGACTCAATCTGGAACACCCCCACCGTCTCGGCCTTGCAGATCAGGTCATACACCTTGGGATCAGCATAGCTTAATTGGGCTGGGTCGATGGTGACATCGTGATGCTTCTTGACTAACTGAAAAGCACGATCCATCAACGATAACATCCCCAGACCCAGAAGATCGATTTTTACAAAACGGGTGTCTCCAGCATCATCTTTGTCCCATTGGATTACGGACCGATTCGGCATGGAGGCATTTTCGATCGGCACGACCCGTGACAACGGCGCTTTGGTGATGATCATGCCGCCGACATGGATTCCCAGGTGGCGCGGGAAGCGTTTGATCTGTCCGCAGAGATCAACCAATAACTTAACGCGTCGATCGTGGTCGTTAAAACCGGCCTCCGCAAGGCGTTCGTCCAAATCATTGCCACGGGAGAAGTGATCCAACAGCTTGGCCAGTTTGCCTACCTCATCAAGTGAAAAACCGAGGACCTTGCCGACATCGCGCACCGCCGAGCGACCGCGGTAACTGATCACTTCGCACACCATAGCGGCGTGTTCCCGACCGTATTTGTCATAGACATATTGGATCACTTCTTCGCGACGATTGTTGGCAATGTCGATATCGATATCTGGCGGCTCCTGGCGTTCCTCGGAAACGAAGCGCTCAAAAAGCAGCTCCAGACCAATCGGATCGACGGCGGTAATCTCCAGGCAATAACAGACGGCCGAATTTGCCGCCGAGCCCCGCCCCTGGGAGAGGATACCATTGGTTTTGCAAAACTGAGTTATATCCCAGACAATCAAAAAGTAGCCCGCCAAGCCTAGTTGGCGAACAATGCGCAGTTCGTGTTCGAGTTGAGCGATAACTTTGGGGGTCAGTTCTCGGTAACGGCGTCCGGCACCATGATAGGTAAGCTTGCGCAGGTAGCTATCGGTGGTCTCACCAGCCGGAGCGGGGAAGTCCGGTAATGATGTGTCCAGGTTGTGAAGTGAAAAGATACATCGATCGGCAATTGCCAACGTATTCGCGACTGCTTCTGGATATGCCTGAAATAGTCTCGCCATATGCCGGGGGGACTTGAGGTGTCGCTCGGCATTAGGATACAAGAGACCGTTGGCCTTGTCGAGGGTCGTATGATTCTTGATGCAGGTCAGGACATCCTGCAGTCGCCGCCCGTCCGGTTCGGCATAATGAACATTGTTCGTCGCCACCGTCGGGATTTCTATCGTTCGCCCAAGTTTCGTCAGTTCCCTACACAGGAAGTCGTGATGGGGGGAATGATGTTGTTGCATCTCCAGGTAAAAACTGTCCGGTCCAAACAGCTCCCGATACTCCGAGGCGACTCGATGAGCTTCCGCATATTCATTGTTCAAGAGGGCTGAAGGTACCGCCCCCTGAGCGCATCCGGAAAGAGCTATCAAGCCTTCGGCATGTTTCTGCAGCATCTGATGGGACACCCGCGCCTGACCTTTTTCACTCTGCAGTTGAGCCGTACTGATCATTTGCGAGAGGTTGGCGTAGCCGATGGCGTTCTTGATCAACAATACCAGGTGATGTTCGTCCTCCAAAGTGACTTCAGAACCAAAGATTGGTTTGATGCCATGTTCCTGAGCAGCCTGGCTAAACCGTACGATCCCGTAGAAGCCATTATGGTCGGTTATAGCCAGAGCCGGATAAGCAAGCGCCGCCGCCCGGATAACCAGATCCTCCGGGTGCGAAGCACCATCAAGGAATGAGAAATTCGTATGGCAATGCAGTTCTATGTACACACACATTGTGTGTTTTTCTCCTTCGGATGACCATGTACTAGCTGTTCCATAACACTCACAGGGTTACTTTCAATGCGATAGGTGCCTCACCCTTTAGGCTGGGATGACACACACGGTGTGTGTTTGTTTTCCTTTGGAGCGATAGGTGTCGGGTTTTTCGCTATGTTCGGACCCCGACCTACTTTCTTACGTCATCCTCGCGAAAGGGCTCGTTGAACAAGCCTCGTGTGTCTTTCAAGCCCCTTCGACTCCGCTCAGGCTGACTTGAAAGACAATAGCTTACAGATGGTCATGGTGAGCGGAGTCGAACCATGCTCCGGTTGTCAGGGCTTCTTCAACAGGCCCGAAAGCGGGGATCCATTTACTCGACAACGGTCGTCTCTGCTGTACACACCAATGACTACCTTTTACGAAAGTTGCCTGGGTCCCAGCCTCCGCTGGGATGACACACACCGTGTGGGTTAGTCGAAGATGCCATGGAGGTACCATTGGCTCCGGAGGCGATCGTAAAAACACAGATAGCTTCGTTGATCAGGCATCTGCATCTGATAGTAGAGACGATCAAAAGCAGCTTCCCACCAGCTTCCCGAAAATTGCCAGGGACCGTCATGATGATCGATCCTTTGATGAGCCCGACCGGACATAATTGATGAAGGATAACCATGCTCGGTGGTGATCTCTGTCATTATCGGTGCTGGCAAAAGACGTAAGCCATCAATCGGATACATAAGTGAGTTGCCCCGATCGAGGGAGGCACCCCATTTTCTATGCTGGGCCCCTGATCGTTGATTTTCACCAACGACTGGCGAAAGATCAAAACTCTGTTCGGGTAACAAGGCCGAGTTGAAGTTCACCAGGCATACCCGATGATCATTGAAGATTTGCTCCCGTTCGGCGTTGTTCTGTTTGTGCGGGGAAGAGGGCTTGTTATCAAGCGTGGCCTGTTGCGACGGCAGCAAGGCTACTTTGTCATGAGGGATGTCGATTTTCAATCCGATCACCCCGGCCGACAGCTTGGTTTTCTCCAGGTGCTTTTGTAACTGGCGGGTTGTTTTCTTAAGCGACAAGGTTGGCTGGCTAACCGAGAGTGATATCAATTCATGAGTATGATCCTCCAGGGTGATAGTTATTTCAAGGCCATGGCACCCGAGTCCTGACTGTCCGAGTTTCTCAAATAACGGTCGTAGAAGTTTCTCAGCATAGTTGACAATTGTGGCTGCATTATAGATCCGGTAGGTGAGCGATATCTCGTTCGACAAAGCATCTTCGGGCCACTCACGAAGCAACCGGGCCGAGTCCTGACCGTGTGAAAGTTGCGATAACCGAGCCCCTTCGGAGCCAAAGCGGGCACTCATTTCATTGCTCGGGAAAAACGATAATTGGCCAATTTTCTTAAGACCCAGTTGGCGAAGTTTATCACGGATGTCATCAGAAAGCTGCAAACGATCGATATCTAACTTTTCTATAAAGGTGATGTCATCACCTTTGTTTACGATTGTAACGTCATCTACCATCGAGGTCTCAGCGGCTACGCGAGCGATAAATTTACTCTCTGCAATTCCCACCCTGACCGGGTAGCCATGGCTTTTGATCAAGCTGATGATGCTCTGCGTTATTTTAATTTCGCTTCCGTGGAGTCGTCTTAGCCCGGAGATTTCCATAAAATAGATGCCCGGCGTTTCTTCTTCGACCAGGGGACCAATTGTCCGTAAGACTTTTTGCAGTTTTCGTGATTCATCGCCAGCCCGGTCGTGGTTGTGGGCCAGAACAACAAGTTCGGGGCAGAGGGCATGGGCTTGCGAAGCTGTCATTTTGCAGGCGACCCTGTTTTCGGCGGCCGGTTGGTTCATCGCAATAATCGGAGCCGATTTGTTTTTATGTTCGGTCAAGGCGAGCGGATCTGATCGGAGAGAAGAATCCTGGCGGTAACATAGTTCCAGCAGAAAGTCGGGGATAATGATCGCGGCGATACGTTCGTTATTCATTGAGATCCACCTCCAGTCGAATACCCTCACGGCAGAGACGGCTTTTGGTGACGGTGATTGTTATTTGTGAATCCCGTATACGAGCGACTTCGAGACGCAAAGAAACGGTGCTGGGGGTGATGAGTCCGGCGTGGTTGTTCTCGGTCAGGAAGAATACCATGGCCCGGGATCGCACCGTTTCCTGGCGCAGGCGATGGAGCAGGGTTGGGGATAAATTCGGGTCAGCTTTCTGTCCGACCAGATCCAAGACTACCCCTCGCACCAGACGATGATTCAGAAGCAACTCAGCGGTGCGCAGGGCGGCCGGTAGCGATTTGGGGATAGCAACCAACAGATGAGCAATATCGACCCCGCCGAGGACCGCCGCGGCGGGGAAGAAGGTATGCGGGAGATCAAGATAAGCCGCTGTGTCGGTGCTGGTTATTGAGGCCAGCAGGCGGAAAAGCAAGGATGTTTTGCCGGACGAAATATCGCCGGTGATCTCGATCAACTGGCCGAAAGGCATCCCACCGCCGGAAAAAAGAGCATCCAGAGGGGCAATCCGGGTATGGAAGATCGCCTCCGCCAGGTTGGCAGCCGGAGCGGTTGCTTCGGGGAACTTCTGCCTCAATATCCTCTTGAGTTCTTCTGGTCGTTTAATATCAGCGTTTTCCATATCTCACAGGCTCACAGCCTACCAGGCCTAATTTGCGTTACTGCCCACATGTGCACTATAGTATATGGGCCAATTTCTGCTTGTCAATCACACAGGCACACAAGTGTGAATTACCCCTTCGGGGCGATTCGGACGGGCGGTTCAGAAACACACGGCGCTGTTTGAGTGTCTGCTGCCTTCGAGTGCCTCACCTATCATGTCATCTCTGAGAGCGCGCGTCATTCCTGTGAAAACAGGAATCCATCTTCTCC
>CAZHDS010000106.1:0-11155 GCA_964531495.1 uncultured Ignavibacteriales bacterium | reverse complement strand
GTCACAATCGGACATCACGCCCGTTATGTCTGAGGGAAGTTTGTAGACGCGCAGGATCGCGTATTGTTGCGGGTCATAAGAGTACGACGCCAGATTCACAGAATACCGGAAGATCGTGATCGTCATGGTTCCCTCGTCAACGTACACACCGTATTGCTTTTTGTCCGTCAAGGCCATCGAGCGAGCGTAGCGCAGGCTCGATTGCAGATCCCTGTTTGCACTACGGAACCGGATGTTGGACATGGCCGTCTCGAAGCGAGGCGTGGCCAATGAGGCCAGTATTCCGACGACGACCAGAGTCGCCAGGATCTCGATCAGAGTAACGCCATTCTTTGATTTGAGCTTATTGAAGTCCATAAGAGCTACCCATCAGCCGTTCTTCTCAAGTGGGGCTCGGTCGGCTATTCCGACCGGACCTGTGATACATCTATCTGAACTCCTGTCTAAGCATATCGTATGCCCTTTTGGGCCGCCGGCGACAGTCCGACCTAAGAGCTATCTAACACATTGCAGGATAGACCAGTACGCAACTCCATAAAAAGGGCCGACAATCCCAAAGGAACCTCCCCCAGATGGAGACGTTTGGAAAGTATGGGTTTCCCCCTACACAAGTGGGGGCTGGGACAATCCGGCATTGACAGAATCCAGATCTGTCTTACCTTGTTGATAAGGACGAAGCTGCCCTTGACCAAAGGACAAGCTCGAAAGATAAACCGAGAAAGGGTGAGCATGACCTATAGTAGTAGAACTGGGGTCCAGGCAATTACATGGCTGGTGGCCGTTGCCATAATACTGATGGCACCGTCGACGACCTATGGCCAGGCCAAGGCAGTCGTACAACGCGCCCCCGTCACGATAGCCCCGGGTGTCCGACCGATGTCGGCCCAGACATTCAATTCCATGGTAGACCGTGACGGCGATATGCTGCGGGTCTGGATCGCTTTCACTGACAAGGGCATATTCACCCAGGCTGAGTTCGATCAAGCCGCGGCCTCCATTACACTGACTGACCGGGCGAGGCGTCGACGCGCCAAAGTCGGCCTCGACCATGTCGTCTTTGCCGATCTGCCCGTCAACGCTCAGTATATCGACCAGATCCAAGCGTTTGGAGCCATCCACCGACGCAGTTCGCGATGGCTCAATGCCGCCACCTTCGGTATTCCGGCCGAGCAGATTCGGGCGATTGAAGCGCTTCCGTTTGTCTCGGAGATCAGGCCGATGATGGTCTATACCAGACCAAAGATCGACGTCGAGCGGGTCAAGGCTGATGTCCTGGATCCCCTATCCCTATCCCCTGATGTAATTGATTACGGCCTGTCTGGGCAGCAACTGCTCCAAATTAACGTTCCCGAAGCTCACGAGATGGGTCTCAGTGGTGCTGGGGTCACGCTGGCCATCTTTGATACTGGCTTTCGTAAAACCCACGCCGCTTTTGCTCAGCACTATACCGACGGACGTGTGTTGGCTGAATGGGACTTCGTCTTCAATGATGGCAACACGGCCAATGAACCAGAGGATTGGAATGACCAGTGGCGTCACGGGACCCTGATCTGGTCCACCGCGGGCGGTCTGGCCAATGGGACGCTAGTGGGTCCGGCCTACGGAGCCAACTTCATCCTCTGCAAGACTGAGGACGTGCGCTCGGAGACCCAGGTCGAGGAAGACAACTGGGTGGCGGCCTTGGAGTGGGTTGACTCACTGGGCGCTGACGTGGTCACGAGTTCCCTGTCGTATTTCGATTTTGATGATGGCACTTCGTATTCATTTGAGGATCTGGATGGCCTCACGGCACCAATCAGTCAGGCAGCCTCGATGGCTGCCGACATGGGCATCATCGTATGCAACTCAGCGGCCAACAGCGGTCCCGCTCCAAGTACCATTGGCCCGCCGGCTGACGCTCTCGATATCCTGACCTGTGGTGCCGTCTCTGCCAATGGTGTGATTGCCAGCTTCTCTTCGCGAGGACCGACCTATGATGGCCGCATCAAACCGGAGGTGGTTGCCCTGGGCGTGAGCACCGCTTGTGCCACACAGACCTCGGACAATTCGTATGGAACGGCCTCGGGAACCTCGCTGTCGACGCCTCTGATAGCTGGCGTGGCCTGCTTGATGGTCGAAGCCCATCCGAACTTCACGCCTCAAATGATCATGGAAGCGATGATGGCAACCGCCGACAACGCTGACACCCCCAACAACACCTACGGTTGGGGGCTGATCGATGCCGGCAGCGCGGTGAGCTGGGGCGTTGATTTTGAAGCCGATGTCGCCTTCGGCCAGTCGCCCTTGACGGTACAGTTCACAGAAATAACGACCGTTACACCGCTCGATTGGTATTGGACGTTTGGCGACGGCCAGACCTCAACCGAGCAAGATCCCCTGCACGTGTACGACTCGGGTGGAGCTTTTGATGTCTCCCTCACTATCGGCACCGAAACTTTTGGACCCATGACTCGCAACCGTCGGGGCTACGTGATCGCTTTGGCCGATACTGCCGAGTTCGTTTCGACAACAGCCTTCCCTGGTAGTGATGTCGCCATGTCAGTGCGGCTAGCCAACACCCAGGAACTAGATCGAATCACGATTCCCTTCAAGTTCGAGGCCACTCCGGAACTGACTTTTGACTCGGTCAGCCTGGGCGAGCGGACCGCCTATTTTGAGGGGTTTACAAGTGTCGTTTGGAATCCGGCGAACCGTCGCTACGCCTGGACCTTGACCGCCGATGAAGGAGGCGGATCACCAGCCCTCCCCATCGGCGATGGTGAAGTGATGAAGGTCTTCTTCAGCGTGTCTTCTGGTGCCAGCGTTGGTGAATTCAATACCGTCGATTCGTCTGCCGCAGCCAAGACGCTGGAAGTTAGTTCGGAGTTTCTCACCTATGAACCGATAGTCCTTCCGGGGCAGATTGGGATTGTGCAACTGATACGAGGGGATGTCAACGCCGATATGGAGATAAACATCGTTGACCTGATATACCTGGTCAATCATATGTTCCAGAACGGCCCCCCGCCAGTGATCTACAATCTTGGCAATGTGGATGGCGAGGGCTTCATAATCGACATTGCCGACCTCCTTTATCTGGTTGCATTCATGTTCCAGGATGGACCGCCGCCACCGCCACTATGACAATCGATGGTACAATGTGATAAGTGCAAGGGCCGACGCTGACAGCGCCGGCCCTTCTTCTATATTCTATGTATAGCTCAGTCGCGGTCTATATGGTGAACTTGCCCTTGCGGTAGATTACTTTGCCATCCGCGGTGATCTCCCCGCCCTTCTTGAGATCACAGACCATATCCCAGTGAATCCCACTCTGGTTGGTGCCACCAGCTTCGGGTATGGAGGCTCCGATGGCCAGATGGCAGGTACCACCGATCTTTTCGTCAAAGAGGATGTTGCGTGAGAACTGCTTGATCTCGTAGTTGGTGCCAATGGCAAACTCGCCCAGGAACCTGGCTCCACGATCCATATCCAGCATAGCTTTGAGATAGGGCAAGTTCTTGGCGGCACTCTCATTGACTACCTTGCCCGCCTTGAACTCCAACCGCACGTCCTCGACCTCACGCCCGCCATACACAGCCGGGAATGAATAGCGAATGTGCCCTTCGGCAGTATCCTCGATCGGGCAAGTGAACACTTCGCCGTCCGGGAAATTCTCAGTCCCGGCGCAGTTGATCCACTTCCGTCCCTTGACGCGAAGTTTCAAGTCAGTGCCCTCAGCCCGGATGTGGAGCTTGTCGAAACGATTGAGAATACGGCACAGGCGGGCTTGCTCCTGGGACACTTTCTTCCAGTGCTTGACCGGATCTTTGGCACCAATATGACCGGCACCGTAGACGAAGTCTTCGTACTCCGAAAGCGACATGTCGGCATCCTGCGCATCGGCCAACGTGGGAAACTGGGTGCCACACCAGGAGAGATCCCCATCGGCGGTGCGTCGGAAAAAGGTCTTCATCAGAGGATGAGTTGCCTTGCGCATCATGGCTTGTTTTTTCGGGTCGACGCCGGCGAGGTACCGAGTATTGCTGCTGGCAAAAATGCCCAGGTAGGCGTCAATCTTGTTTATCTCGGTCCGCGCGTGGGGCGGGAAATATTCCAGCTGCGCTTTCGAACCCATCTTCAGCATGGCTTCATCATTGTTCGGCAGTCGAATCTGAACATACGGATGCGCGCCAACTTTGATGGCCTCACGGAAAGCGGCCTCAATAAGCGGCATCGCCACGGCCTCGCCAACGATTTTGAATAGTTGTCCCCGTTTCAGTTTCAGGGAGTAGTGAATCATCACCTCGGCCAGTTTTTGTACTCTTGGATCCATGGTCCAATCTCCTTAGTATTCCTATCAAATCCTTTTATCATCCATCTTAGCGCGAACGATCATCCCGAAAGCAGCCCCGGCAGTTCCGCCAAATGTTCAATCCAAAGGTCAGGACCAACCGCCTCCACCTTGCTGCGCTGCTCAAAGGGTGACGTGATCGCACACACTCGCATCGGCACGGCTTTCGCGGCCAGGACATCATTAGTGGTATCGCCGATAGCCATTGATTCATCCGGCTTGCCCCCCATCCGCCGCACCGCTTCTACAAAAGCATCCGGCGCCGGTTTCTGATTGGGGATTTCATCACCGCCAACAGTGGTTACAAAGTGATCCTGCCAGCCGAACTTGGCGATGATGCCTTCTATATGCTCACGGATCTTGGTGCTGGCAACAGCCATCTTGTAACCGGAGCGGTGCAGTTGGCCCAGAACAACCGCGGCCCCAGGCAACGCGATCGCCGAAGGAACCATAACCTCCAGAGCCTTCTCCCGAAAGAGGGCGGCCAGTTCATCCAGCGGAGCATCGGTGAATTCAGCGTACATCTCTCTCAACTGATAGCCGATGTACCGTTTTATGTTGTCAGGGTGCTGTTCGGCTTGCTTCAGTGTCCGAAGCGAATAATTGACACACTGGACGATTCCCTCGGAGGAATCGATGAGAGTTCCGTCAAGATCAAAGACCAGGTTGTGAACATCTTTCACGGCGCTTCGGTAACCTTTCCAATCAATCGGTCCAGGCGGACGTCGATAATACTCTCGACCTGACCCAGCCCGAAAGTGGCCACCAAGATAGAGAAATCACCCGCAGTGGTCAACGAACAATATCCGGCCATCGGCACTCCCAGGGGCATGGCATCATAGTCGATCAGACCATTTACGACAACCGCGCCACTCACGATCTCGACTTGCTCGCGGGGCAAGCCGACCACAACTCCCACGCCTCTGTAGCCATCGTCGGTGGCAAAAAGAACGAGATCATACCGATCGGGCAGGTGATGCAAAATCGGTTGGCTGATGACGCCGACATCTAATCGGTAGGCCATGCGGCTGGCTGTGAGCCAATCCCCTGATGAGAATCGAGGGCTCAGTTGACTACCACCTTGCACAAACCACTCCGGTCGGTTACGCCAGGCCAGATTGCCTAGTGCCGTTGGCGAAAAAATCTGGTAAGTCAGCCCCGCCACCAGGAACCAGCTCAAGGTGCGGCGAGAACGATTCAATGGTCCTGTCCGCGCGCGCGTGGTACGCCTGAGATCGAAAAACGTGAAGAGATAAAAGAGCGCTGGCAAACCCAAAAGCATTAGCACCGCCGACGACGACAGATCAATGAAGAATGTTGCTGCGAACAGAACAACGCCCAGAAGCGTTATTAGAAATATGAAGAGCCCGAAGGCATACTCGCGGACGTAGATGTGGCCAAGGCCCGGTACGAGTAGATTGAGAAGCCAACTGAGAAACAAACGATTAGGTGTCTTCATGGTCATTTACAATAATGGCTTGTTCAGGGACCGCACAGTTTTTTCTGGCCCGTTGGCCGGGTCGTGACTATAAACCGATACATATGGGTAGTTTACGAGTTGAAGCAGGCCTTTGTTCTAAGTTTTGCTGGCCATATTCGTGATTACGGAAATGACATTGATTTGGTAAGTTCATGGACGCTTGCGGTTTGACCACAGCAACCGATCTGTCAGCGTTTCCCCGGAAACCAAATGCGGTCGGTAACCGTATAAGCTTCATGAGGATAGACTCGAAGAACCAGGATCGCCAAACTTGACACAAGCGGCAATCCGATTACATTGATACTGAAAGCAGCACACACACCTGGAGGATTTAGATGATCCGGTTCACAATACAGCTATTCGGCGTTACAGTCTTTGCGATTGCTCTCATGTGGTTCGTCGGATCAGGTGAAGCCAGCCAATCCAGTCCTTCGGCTAGTCCAGTTATCTGGGCCGACACTAGCCATATCAATGTTGGTGAGCAGGAAGTCAATCTCGACGAACAATCACAGCAGGAAAAGCAGGACGACTTCTACCGACAAATCAAACGCTTGCCTCAGACGGCTTTCAATATCCGCAACAACTACATGGAAGATGTCGATTCTGACGAAATCATCAAGGCCGGTATAAGAGGCATGATGTCAAACCTGGACCGCTTCTCGGTCCTGCTTGAGGAAAAGTCTTACGATCAACTGATGGAATCGACCCATGGCAAGTACGAAGGCCTTGGCATGCAGATTGATTCCCGGGATGAACGGATCGTCATCATCACACCCATTGAGGGTTCGCCCGCTATGCGCAAAGGCCTTCGCGCCGGTGACATCATCTGGGAGATCAACGGCAAGTCGACCGAAGGCATGTCAACCTCGGACGGTGCTGACATCATGCGCGGCCCGGCCGGAACTTCGGTGGTGCTGACTATCAAGCGGTCGTCGATTTCCGAACTTCTGGAGTTTGAAGTTGACCGAGCGGTCATTGAGCTCAAGTCAGTTCCGTTCGCTGGTATTATCCCCGGGACAGACATCGGCTATGTGCGTCTCTCCCGATTTGCCGAGGAGACCAGCCACGAGTTGCGCGAAGCTATCTCCGACTTGAATGAAAAGAACGTCTCCGGCCTGATCTTCGATCTCCGCTCAAATGGTGGTGGATTACTTGACCAGGCCAAGGAGACGGCGGAGTTGTTCCTGGACCAGGGACGCGAAATCGTATTCACCCGTGGTCGTTTCGAAGGCAGCGAACGCCACTATTACTCCGAGCGTCCGCCGCTCTTCCCTGACAAGCCACTCATCATCTTGACCAATGAAGGTACCGCATCCGCCTCGGAGATCGTCTCCGGCGCCGTGCAGGATTGGGATCGCGGCTTGATTCTCGGAACCGACACCTACGGGAAGGGACTGGTACAGCAGATTTTCCCGATCTCCAACGATGGTTCAATGGCGCTCAAATTGACTACGGCCAAATATTACGTACCCTCGGGACGGTGCATTCAGAAACCGGAGACGCAGGTCAAGCGCGGCTCGGATGCCGAGCACGAACTTGAGGCCCTGAAGGAGACCGAAGAGGGAGAGGGCGACTCGCTGACCGTGATTGACAAGGACATTTACTACACCAATGGTGGCCGCGTGGTTTACGGTGGCGGCGGCATTGTGCCCGACATTGAAGTAGAGCCGGAGATGTATAAGACTATTGAAATCAATCTCGAGCGGAAGTCATTGTTCTTTGACTTTGCGATCGAGTACGTTGCTGCCAACCCGGATGTCGCTCCAGGTCTTGAGATCACCGATGCCATGATTGTGGACTTCAAGGCTTTCTTGACAAAACAGGAATTCGAGTACAAGACCTCGCTGCAGGTGGCTGTGGAAGACCTTGAGGAAACCATAACCAAGGAGGAGACGGGTGATCTGTTTGCCTCGACCCTGGATAGCCTGAAGGCCTTGGTGGAGGTTGAAAAAGCTGATGATCTGGACGCCTCTATGGATTATGTCAAGATGTCGCTGAAACGAGAGATCGTTTCGGCTATCGCCGGTCAGCGCGGCGTCTACGACGAAATCGTCCTGAAGACCGACAAGACGGTGAAACGAGCGGTTGAAATACTTCAGGCAAATGAGGAATACTCCAACCTGCTGGCCAAGGGTCAGGATCAGAAGAAGGTCGACCTGAACTAGCACATAGATTAGATATAGACAAAAGAACGGGCATCCTTCTACAGGGTGCCCGTTTTCATTTTGATGAACTTCGATCAGGAGGGACTAATCGGTGGCTGAATCGCCAGCGTTCGAGTCGGCCGCCTCTTCAAAGTGCTTCAATAGCCAGCGATCATGCTCGAAGACCAGCGTCAGAACAACCGGCCGCTCCGGATGACGGCTGCTGTCGGCCACAAAACAATCGATACGGGCGACATAGTCTAAGTACGTGATTTCGCCCAGCATGAAACCCACAAAAGCATAGTCCCGTCCGGGGCCATAAACAAAGCGCAAGAGCGAGTCCGAGCTCTGGCCCTTGTCGAGAATCTGTACCGACAACATGGAATCAATCGCGGAGCGATTCTGCGACACCACCGTCTCGCCCAGCCGCTGCAGGGACTGCCGCAACAAGGGAATGTGATCCCGCGAAGGGGGTTTCTTCTCGGCGCAAGCCATCAGCATGACGCCCAGTAGAAGCACGACTATGGTAAGACCGAACAAACGACGCGTATTGATAGGCATGGTTATAGTCGGTACCCTTCAAAGCGATAGTTGCCGCTGCCTTCGCGCTTCACAACGCCTGCCTCGACCAGTTGGGCCAGCGTTCGAGTTGCGACCAGATTCCAGAACCAATAGCGCTGGCCATAGCCCAGTCTGGGGTGACCAAATTCACTGGCAATATCACGCAGCTCATAGTAGGTCCCATAGATCAGATCATCAGCCCCGCCACTCAAAGCATTCAGAGCCGGCTCGACGACCAGGGAATCAAAGAGCAAGCGCTGTTGCTTGCTGTCTTCCCCAAACTGCCAGTTGATCTTCATATTTCGTTGTGCCTTCAGGATGAAATCATCCGGACAGACAACCGTCGGTGGATGGTCACCGTATGTCACAGAATAGGTTTTTTCAGTTAGGCTCAGGGCAAAGAACTGATTGCCATTGAACTCCGGACCGGCCTGGACAGCGTACATGTAGGTTGGTATAAGAGCATTGCAAAGATCGGTGTTGTTATAGATGAGCAATGGCGCCTTGCGGGTAATGAATTCCCGGCCCAGATCATACCACAGCAGCAGACCGCTGATTGTAGGATACAGGTGATGCAGCGCCGCGCCAGGATTCATTATGAGGTCAGCATCCATTGACATTGCACCAGCCGCCCCCAAGCTGTCTAAGACCCGCCTATAGTCATCGATGTTGTTCTCAATCCGTCGCGCCAGACTGTCGGCCAGGGCAAAGGCAAGGACCGATGATCGTGCGGCCTCTTCGTGACTGATGATTGGTACCGATACGATTACAGAATCACCATCTGAAACCAGATGCCCTTTGGTTAACAGGCGGCCAAACATCTCCTGAACCATCGTCAGCCGAAAGCCAGTGATCTCGGCGATTTCATCCGGCATAATACCCTGGTTCATCATGATCAGCATCAAGCGGGATAGATCATTATCGAAATAGGGATGATCCTCTACTCGGGGTGGAAGATTTATCTCTGTCTCAAAGTACTTCTCAATGGCGTCCGGTCTGGGGAAATCGAGCGTGAGGCGCTTCTCGCTCACAAGATAGCGCTCCGAGAGGGCATCAAGCGTGTCGATCACGTCGTATACGCGAACGGAAACATCGGCCGAGCCATAATTTGCGGGCACCAAAACGGTCGGCTCGATTGTGCGGCTGTCGTCCGGCTCAAGGTAGAAATAATTGCGGGTGTTTCGATTGGGAGTCAGTCCCGGACCCGTGAATTGAACCTCGGCGATCACGGTAACAAAATGAAGAGCTCCGGTCGGATTTGACACCGAGACCTGAGCCGTTTGCTGGCCATAATCCAACGCCGGCACTTCGATATTGTCAACGACAATCATGGTGCGGGCTGAAACCGACGAGACGGCAAGACCGGAGAAAATCGCGATCAAGAGAATAGTGGCTGATATCATTCGGTGCTTCATTCAGATCTCCTTCCAGATTGTCCACCCGCCAGTTGGCCACAGGCGGCCTCAATATCACTCCCCCGGCTCTTGCGGACTGTTACGGCCGACACGTGGGGATAGAGCTTCTTGGCGAAGTCGTCCACGCTCGCGGCGGTAGGCCGTTGAAACTGGGAGTTGTTCACAGGATTATACGCGAGAATGTTGATTTTGCAAGGGATTCCTCGGACCGACTTTATGATCGCCGCGAGGTCGGCCGGAGTGTCATTGAAACCAGCGAAAATGGCGTATTCGAAGGTAACCCGAAAGCCAGTCAGGCGCGTGTAAGTACGAAGAGCACCCAACAATGCCTCAAGCGGGTATTTGCGGGCCACCGGCATGATCTTCTCGCGCTTGGCCTGAATAGCGGCATTCAGCGACACCGCCAGGCGGACCTTGCTGCCGACTTCTGCCAGACGCAAAATACCTGGTACAATCCCGCTGGTCGAAATCGTAATTTTCCTCGCTCCATGTTTCATACCGGCCCCGTCGGTGATGATCCCTACAGCATCAAGAACATTGTCGAGGTTCATCATCGGCTCCCCCATGCCCATGAACACGATATTCCTGAAGGCCTCCTCGCCGAATTGCTGTCGGAGGAAGAGCAGCTGCGAAAGGATCTCCCCCACGCTCAAGTTGCGTCGAAAACCGATATCACCCGTGGCGCAAAATGTACATCCGAGGGCGCATCCGGCTTGAGACGATACACAGACTGTGAGGCGGTTCGAATTCTCACTTGTTATCAGGACGGTCTCGATAAACTCGCCATCTTCCAGCTCAAAGAGATACTTGCGCGTGCCATCGGCGGAGACCCGTTCCTTGACTGGCGCGGCCACATCGCAGACATAGCCGCTTTTTAGGCGGTCTCGGAGATCTTTCGAGAGATCGGTGAGATCGTCGAGATCGTGCCGTCCGACATTGTACAGCCACCTGAAAATCTGGCGTCCCCGGTATTTCTTTTCACCTAGGGACTCCACCAGCTGTTCGAGTTGACCGGAGGTCATGCCTATGAGGTTGGTCTTAGCCATCGCCTCAATGTATATGAGGGTGCCAATAAGACAAGCTCTTTAGATTGTCGTAGGCAATTGTATGCCTTGACATAAGCTGGACGGGGTAGTATCATCTCCAAGCAATCGGGGTGTGGCGCAGTTTGGTAGCGCACCTGCTTTGGGAGCAGGGGGCCGGAGGTTCAAATCCTCTCACCCCG
>CAZHDS010000105.1:0-11272 GCA_964531495.1 uncultured Ignavibacteriales bacterium | reverse complement strand
CATGGTTTCGGTCACCTGAGCCTGATCAACACCGACCAATCCGTAGTAGATGGACACATCCATGTCGTCGTCGAAACCGGCACTCACGTAGTTGCCACCGATGTCCAATTGCCGGGTCTCAGAGTTGAGGAAGAGATCGTACAGATTGGTGGCGGGGCCGCTGGCAAATGTCTCCAGAAACAACGAGAGCATGAATTTCTCGTCGGCGTTCAGGTCCAGTTCGGCTGGCCAGGCATAGAGCAGGTAGCCCTGATCATCGGCGCGCTCCGAAGGATAGGTGATCAGCTGCTGTGATCCTACTGGCGCGGGAATGGTCGAAGGAAGGTCGTAGGCGCCTATACCGACCAGAAGGTTTTCGCCCGGCAACTCCTGACAACGATCCAGGATGCCGCCCATTTGGGCCAGGCAGTCTTCGACTGATATTTCATCGGGAATTGACACCACTGCACCCATATTTTCCAACCGGTGCGACGACCCGTGGAAGGCTCGCATATCCTCGGCTGTCATGTCCCTCATGACATCGGGATTGCCGCCAGAGTTGTTGGTCAGAGGGTGATTGTCACCATAGATCGCCCGATTGAGGGCACCCCAGGTGTGGTACCAGGGCTTCTCAAAAGTACTGACCATCTCGGTATAGACGGAGCCTTTTTCATCGATTCCCAGCAGACCTGTTTCGGGATCTTCCGTCACGCCGACATGACATACTTCGCGCCGGATCTCCTCGTCGGTGAAGTCAGGATTCAAGAAGGCTTGAAGTTTGGCCTCAAAGAGCTCGTAGAAGTTGTCAACTGAAGCGATTGTATTGAAGTGGTAGCACGTGCGAAGCTGAGCGGTGGCGGCGGAACTGCTGCCGAGAGACATATCTTCAAGAGCCGCGACATAGCGACCGCGGTTGCCCTTGCCCAGGAGCAGATGTTCGCAGGCGTGGGGCTCACCCATGCTAGACGTTGGGGGCGTCTTGATCCAGTAGAAGGCCTGAGGCACGGATTGGATCTCCATCACATCCACCAGGAAACCATAGCGACTGGATATGAAACGGGCTCCCATTGGCTTGCCGGATCCGTTTTCGTATACGTTTAGGGCCGTGAAGCCATGGACGTTTTGTCCAGGCTGCAAGGTCTCTAAATACTCGCTCGCCCCCACCGAGACGGCGGTGGATAATGACATCGTAACAATCAGCAGCACAAGAGTTAGTCTCAATAGCATCATTAGGTCCTTTCCTGTCGATGATCTTCCGTATTCGATGATTCTAAGGTATTGCTCCGAGGCGTCCATGGCAAACGATTTGACATCCCAGACAACGGACAGGTGGGCAAATCGGCTGTCCGAAATTGGTGGACACAATTGATACAATGCTGTATATTGCGGATTGGAGGGTGTGGGTCAGCAACCTAAACACCCCAGCCTCCACTTGGACGACCATAGAGCACCAGAATAATCCACGAATGCCGACCGCTCGGCAGTTAGAAGTACAGATGCCGATTGCCTTGGCCCGTCAGATACTCTCAAAACCAAAAGGGCGTCATCTTCTCCTACGCATACTAGTTCAGAGTTGTTGCGCTCGGACAAACGCCTTTAACACCGCCGAAGCCATACTAGCGATCCTTCGTTTTTTGCAGACATCTCTGTTGAGCAAGGACGCTTACGCCTTGCAAGTCATCTGATGCGATCAGGACTTGAGCTGGCACGCCCTGGATACTGGCCGATCCGGGGCAGCCAAAGAGGTTCAGAGCCCGGGTGAAGCTGCCCAAAGACGAAGAAGAAGAAGAATGACAAACATACAATTCGAAGAGAGATCAGGAGAGTCAGGATGAAGAAACTCCTAACGTTATTGGGCGTGACCGTGTTCGCCTGCACGATGCTACTGGCATTGTCAGTGCTGGCCGGCGAGGAGAGTGGCGTCGAGGCCAGAATAGCTTTTGAACAGCTCAAACAACAATGTCCTGGGGTGCAGGCTTATCGCACAGAAGGACATGTTACCCGTTTGTTTGGCCAGGCGCTTGGCACTGGCAGCAGTCCCCTTGAGACGGCCGAGGCCTTCTGCAATTCGCATGCTGGGGCCCTGGGCCTGAGCATGGACCAGCTCGCTCCGCGCAGTTTGCTTCCCAGCGGCATTCGGAGCCAGCAGCTGATGTATGATCGGGAAACCGATAAATACAAGTTCACTCTGGTCTACTATGCTCAGGAGGTAAATGGAGTCCCCGTTTACGACGCCGAGCTGCGGCTGTTGGTTCGCAACGAGCCCGGCTATCCGCTGGTCCTGGTCGCTTCCTCAGCCCGGGACCTTGAGAATTTTGCTGCCGACAAGTCATCCTTGAGCTTGCCCTCAAGTGTTGCCCTTCAGGCCGCGATGGCTGATGAGAGCGGCCTCACCGATTTCGAGGACCAGGAAGCCGTTGTCTTCGCCGGCGTGGGTAGCGACTACCTGGAGCCTAAGCTCGCCGTTACATTTGTTGGCAGCTCCGATTTCCCGGAGAAATACCGCTATGTCGTGGACCCGGTTGACGGTGCAATTCTCCATAAAGAGAATCTGATCATTTTTGAGGACGTCGCTGGCAATGTCAGTGGTATGGCCACTCCCGGCCCGAAGGAAATGAGCTGTACGCCTTCGGTACTGATGCCGTTCCCTTATGCCTCAGTTAAGATCGTCGGTGGTAGTTCGGTCTTCACTGACAGCAATGGCGACTATGTGATTCCAAATGGCGGCACAGCATCGGTTAACGTCGTGAGCGGAATCGACGGCCAGTACTTTGATGTTTATAACGGCGCAGGGGCGGAAGAGTCCGACACACTAGCGGTGACGCCTCCAGGACCAGCCAACTTCGTCCACAATGCCCTGGACGTCGCTGAATTTGTACGAGCGCAGGCCAACGGCTATGTCAATGCCAACGAGGTGCGCGACTGGACTCTGACGTACAATCCGACCTATCCCACGATCTGGAACCAGACCAATTTCCCGGTCAATGTCAATCTCACCGGCGGATACTGCCCTGGTAATGCGTGGTACAGTGGGACGGACATCAATTTCTGTCAGGCTACCAGCACCTATGGAAACACATCATTCGCAAGTGTTTCGCAGCATGAATACGGCCATCACCTGGTTCAGATGGCTGGCAGCGGCCAGGGCGCGTATGGCGAAGGTATGTCGGATTGTATCGCGATGCTGATCGCTGATGATCCGGGTTTGGGATATGGTTTCTATTTGAACCAATGCGACAACCCACTGCGTAACGCCGACAATTCATACCAGTATCCCTGCGTTGGTGAAATCCATGACTGCGGGCAGTTGATCTCGGGCGCTGTGTGGGATGTTCGCGATGAGTTGATAGTAAGCGAACCGGTTGACTATCTCGATATCGTATCAAGCCTGACTGTCAACAGCATTTTGCTCCACACCGGTACGGAGATCACGCCTCAGATCGCGATTGATTTTCTGACACTCGACGATGACGACAGCAATCTTGACAATGGTACCCCGCACCACTCTGAGATCTGCACCGGCTTCGGAATGCACAACATGGATTGCCCGGCCCTGGCGGCGGTCTTTTTCAGCTTCCCGGATGGTTTGCCGTCGATCGTCGATCCCAGTTCGAGTACGACCGTGCGAGCGATTGCCAACGCCGGAGCGGTCGATCCGATCATGGGTACCGGCAAGATGTATTATTCCATCAATGGCAGAGCGTTTATTCAAGGCACGATGACCGAAACAGCGGCCAACGAGTATGACGTCGTTCTTCCGGGTTCGGATTGCGATGACGTCATCGCCTGGTACATCGAAGCCGAGACCGATGGCATGGGTACAGCCACCAGCCCGAGCAACGCTCCTGCCTCGACCCACTCCGCGATAGTAGCGACTTCCTCCCTCTATGCCTTCCGGGACAACTTCCAGTCCGACAATGGCTGGACAGTCTCAGGTAGCGTGAGCGACGGTCCCTGGGAACGTGGTACTCCCGCCGGCGGCGGCGACCGAGGCGATCCGCCAAGTGACTTCGATGGCTCCGGTGCTTGTTATGTCACCGACAATGCGGACGACAACTCCGATGTGGACGACGGTACCACTTCGCTGACCTCACCGACCATCGACCTGTCAGCGGGTGATGGCAAGATCCACTACGCCCGTTGGTACTCCAATAACTTCGGTGGCGATCCGTTTAACGACGAGATGACTGTCTGGATTTCCAATGATGACGGTGGCAGCTGGACGCTCGTTGAGACCATTGGCCCGTCCAATCAGGCCGCTGGCGGCTGGTACGAGAACACCTTCTGGGCTTCAGATTTTGTAGCCCCAACCGCTCTGATCAAGATGCGTTTCGACGCCTCTGATCTCGGTTCAGGCTCGGTTGTCGAGGCTGCTATCGATGACTTCACCGTGACCACCTACGAATGTATCGGAGGAGGGCTTTGCGGCGACGTGAACGACAACGGCGTGGGACCAGACATTGAGGATCTGATCTACCTGGTGGCCTTCATGTTCCAGGACGGACCGGATCCTGTCGACATGACTACAACTGATGTCAACGGCAATGATGTCGGACCGGACATTGAAGACCTGATCTACCTGGTGCAGTTCATGTTCCAGGATGGACCAGATCTGATGTGCTACTAAATCTACCGCTGTAGTAAATGCAAAACGGGGAAGCCAGTTGGCTTCCCCGTTTTCTGTTGCTCTGTTATACCGAGCAGCAACTCATTTCATCGATCTAACCGAATCGGCTTGAACGGGAGCGGCGTGGGATCCATCGGAGCCGCACTGATGAACAACTGCAGCTCGAGTCCCGTGATTTCTTGACCCATCGTGTAAGTGATGAAGTCGCAGTCGCTATCAACATCGTCAGAGTCGTAACACTGCCAGGGCTCGTTATCTTCAAACACTAAGGAGTCGTTGTTAAGATTATCGACAGCGTGAATGTGAGACCCGGCCGCATCTTCTATTGGGAACTGAACCGTAAATGCTGCCGTGTCGCTCCCTCCTGGAAGAGACCATGCCAGAAGTACAGTATCGAGGGTTTCATTCATCAGTACCAGCACCGGGTAGGCCAGGTCGATACCGTTTCGGAATACGATCCCTTCTAACGTGATCAGGCGGGAGAGACTGTCGTCAACGAACACCGCCGTAATGACTTCGTTGCGATCATCCTCGAATGTCAGTTCGACCGGATTCCCTGTCACCACCGTATCGAAATACATCCAGTGATCAAATGCATAGAACGAGTCAGCGACAGCTGTCAGAGTTGTCGTATCGGTGGCCAGCCAGGTAGTCTTCTGAGGATCTACTGTCACGGTTCCGGTGCTGTCCGGTGAGATGTTGATGGTGAGCGAGTACTGCGTGGGCGCTGGCGGGTTCACGACTTTGTCATCGTCATCGGAGCAGCCGACAACCACCGCCATGGTCAGAAGGGCGACGCAGATCAATCCGATCAGAATTTTCTTGTAAGAGCTCATCCTTGGGGTCCTCTTTCTGAAGCCAGGTGGCTTCTAGTTATGTCCCTGATGTCTATCATCTTGTACAGTAATCGGACAATCGGGCCGATGTTGCCATATGTCAAGCTGGATTTTTGCGCCGACTGCCGCCGTTCTCCCGTATGGAATTGCACGACAGTTAGTTACGACATGGCCCGGGGCGGGGGCGGTTTGATTTGTTGTTGGAACCGAGTGGCGAGTCTTGTATATACAATCCATGGATAACGAGTCTATTGGCAGCTACAGGATTCTACGTCAGATCGGGGCCGGCGGAACGGCTAAGGTATACCTGGCGGTACATCAAGACGTGCCCAACATGCAAGTCATTCTGAAGATCCTGAGCGATCCTCGGCTGGGCGACAGGTTTCTCCAGGAGGCGGACAAGCTGGCGCTGCTTGATGGTCATCCCAATATCTGCCGCATCAAGCATTTCTTCAATCACGGTGACGAAACCGTGATTGCCATGGAGTACATTGACGGGGCTTCGCTCGACCAGCGGATCAAGGAGGCCCGTCAACTATCAGTCACCGACTCCCTGCGTATCGCTGCCGAGGTCCTGGATATTCTCGACTTTGCGCATCGCAAGAAGATCTATCATCGCGACATAAAACCCGGCAACATCATGATTGACAGCCGGGGTCAAACCAAGGTGATCGATTTCGGGATAGCCAAAGCGGAGACCGATCCCAACCTGACGGCCGTCGGCAGCTGCTGTGGAACGCCCGCATACATGGCCCCGGAGCAGTTCAACCCCACCGAGGATACCAACAACGCCCTGATCGATATCTATGCTGTCGGCTCCACATTGTATGTCATGCTGACCGGTCAAGTACCGTTCGGCGGTGACAATCCTTTCGCCATCCGCGACGCAAAGATGTTTGAAGATCCTCCCAGTCCGCGCCAGAGCAATTCGCTGGTAACGCAGGAACTGGAGGACGTGATCCTGAAGTCGCTGGCTCGCGATCCATCTCAGCGGTACCAGACCTGCCGCGAAATGATCAATGCCCTGAAGGGTTTGTCGGACTCGCCAATAGGCGAAATGACTGCCCAACAGCTCGTTACTCCCGACAGCGCCACGGAGGAGTTTGTAACTCCGCCAGCAGGGACACGATCCAAGAAGACGAAGAAGAAGAAACCATCAAAGCCACTATTGATAGGCTTGATTGGAGCCTCTGTGGTTGCTATCGCGGCAGTTCTCTACTTCGGATTGGGCCGATCTGACAATGGTGGATCGGAGCCGGTTGTCGCTGTAACTGACACTGTCCCATCCGACACAATCCCGGTCACAGGTACTATCGACGTCAAGATCGCGCCCGAAGGGGATCTGTATATTGACGACTCCCTCTTAGCAGCAGGTACGCAGGGATTGCAACTGGAAACCGACACCGGCCGTCACGTTATCCGCGTGGAGAATGCCAAGGCACGAACCAAGATGCGCACTGATACGGTCTGGGTCGCAGATGGTTATACGGTTAGTCGGGAGTACAGCTTCACTATCCCTGAGCAGACTCGGCCCAAGCCGCCACCTAAATCCACAACCGGCAAGGTCATGGTGGGGTCCGAACCAAGGGGAGCGACCGTTTTCATCGATGGTCGAAAACAAGAACACCAGACAATCTTCACATTCGAACTGGCTGTCGGACAACATACTATCAGAGTTGAGAAAATTGACGCTGGCAGCACTCTGAGCGGTGACACGACTTTCGTCGTCAAAGCTGATCCGATTCATCGCATCAAATTCGACCTCCGGAAATAGTCCTTTACTGAGGAATCGGCAGAGGCTATTCTTTGTATACGAAGAAGCAGCGAAATATCATACACGAGGAGCTAACATGAGAACCGAGATGACCCGCGGTTGGTCACGGATTTTTGTTGTGACCCTAATGATTATGTGCCTGGGTGCGGCTGCGGCCGCTCAGGATGCTGTCCCGGTAGCCGACAAGCTGGCCGAGGCGCTTCAGCACTATACCAATCTGGAGCCCGAAAAGGGCATCGCCATCGCCAAAGATCAGCTCACTAGGCCGGACCTTCGTCCCGCCGATAGCATTGCTATTTATGAAGTCCTCAGCATCATCACTTATGTGATGGGGCGTGACTACTTCACCGAGTCATTTCAGTATCTGGACCAGATTTCCAAGATTGGTCCCTGCAAGGTACTGCTGCCGCACGATATTTGGCCGGCCGAACTGCGCAACAAGTGGTTCGAGATTCTGAACAGCACCAACAGCCTATCGTGCAATATCAGCTCCAAGCCGGGACAAAAGACGGTGGCGGTGATGGAGTTTGACAACTTCTCGATCGGTGAGTACCAGGAAAAACTGGGACCGATCGGCAAGGGACTGGCTGACTTCTTTGAGCATGATTTCTCCAAGATCAGCGATATTGCGGTTGTCGAACGCGACAAAATCAACTTCGTACTGAAAGAACTTGAGTTGCAGAAATCGGGAGCCGTCGACCAGGCCACCGCCGTCAAGGTGGGCAAATTGCTCGGCGCTCAGTTTATGATCTTTGGTAGTATCACGCAGCTGGACGACAAGAATACACGTATGGTTGTCCGGGTAGTCAGCGTGGAGACATCTGAGATCGTTGCCTCTGTTGACAAAGAGGGCAAGCCGGAATACAGCAAGATGGAAAAGGCGTTGGTCGAGGAATTGGCTGCCAAGATGGATGTCAAGGTGTCGGACGAGACCAAGAGCATCATCCAAGAGGGTGGCACCGGGGATGCTTCGGCGACGACTTTCTACGCCAAGGGCCTGGAGTATATGGACCTGTATGATTACACCAAGGCTTATGAATACTTCAAGAAAGCGTATGACCTCGACAATCAGTTTGCCGAAGCCAAACGCAAAATGGAGATCTACGAACCGCTGGTAGGCCTTTCCTGATCTGGCGCAACCCTGAGCGACGAGGGAACGATGCTTAGACATATTTTGATAGGCCTGGCGATGATGGTCGTGTTGATCACCGGCTGTTCGCAAAGCCTCTACATGCAAGGGCGCCGACACTTGGAGAGCGATCGTTTTGATCCGGCGATCAAGGCTTTCTACGCCGAAATCGGAGCCAACCCTACTAATTACAAGGCCTGGCGAGAGCTGGGCATTGCCTACTACGAAAACGGGGACCCGGTCAAGGCCGAGGACGCTCTCAAGCAAGCAGGCAGTATTCAACCCGATGCCCGCACCCAGCTGTACCTGGGCATGATCTACGAAAACGCGGGTGACTTCCGAGGCGCGATTCAGGCCTATTCGATATCTCTGGGCCTCAGCAGTCGTGGCAGTACCGCCGACTTGGTCCGAGGCCGGCGCGATGGTCTGGTGACCAAGCAGATCGAAGCCGAAGTGGCCACCGCTATTGACAACGAGGACGCCATCGATGTGGATACCATCCCGGCGCATACGTTAAGCGTGGCTGACTTCGATGGCAGTAACCTCTCCCCTGAACTGGCCCCGCTGGCTCGGGGACTGACCGACTTCACGGCCAGCGATCTCTCCAAAGTGACAAGTCTTACGATTCTCGAAAGGCAACGTCTGGAGGCAGTTCTGAAGGAGCTGGAATTCAGCCAGTCCGGATTTGTCGACCCAACCACGGCTCCCCGGGTGGGAAAGCTGATGGGAAGTCGCCGTTTGATCACGGCTACGCTTATGAGTGCGGGCGATGATGACATCACTATTGACGGAGCCGTTGTGGATGCGGCCGAGGGCACTACACGTCGGACCGCGCCGATGGAAAACCGCCTAGACAAGGTGTTCGCACTGCAGAAGCAGTTTGTCTTCGAGGTTCTGGATAAGCTGGGTGTTGAACTGACTCTTGATGAACGGGACGAGATCAGCGCTGTTCCGACCGAGTCGTACCTTGCCTTTCTGGCCTATAGTCGTGGCCTTGATTTTGAGGATCGCGGCATGATGCAGGCCGCCAAACGCGAATACGCGACGGCGATCAAGCAAGATCCCGGCTTCGCTTCCGCTCAGAGCCACCTGACATCATCTTCGTCGGCAATTGAGGGTGGCCCGGCCGGAAGCCGCACGCTGGAACAATTTGAAAGTTCGGTCCAGCGGGAGAATCGCCTCGAACAGGCAGTGACCGACCTGGGCTCTGCCCTGTCCACGCTTGCTGCTCTCGGTAGCAATATTCCGATTCCCGGTGTCGGCGGAACCTCGCCAGTTATCGTGCCCCCGCTGGGTGGCAGGGGAACCGGATCGATCATCATAAGGGGGAACCTCGATGTCGAATAGACTGAAATTCTCGATTTTCCTGATTGCCGTGGTGATCCTGCTATCTGTCCCGACTCAGGCTCAGATTGTATTCGGACAGCCCGCCTCAGGGGATGCTGGCTTCGTGTTTTCGTCCTGGAACTTGGACATCAGCACTATCGACACCGCTACTAACGATGTCACCGTCAGCAACGTAGAAATAAGCCAATCCGTTGTGCCTCTTAGAGGTTTTGTCCCCCTGGCTGAAAACACTGAGGCACTGATCTATGTGGCGACGTCAGGCAATCAGCTCAAGGGCGACTCCGCCGTAGATTACTCCTTGTCAGGAATGAGTGATGTTCGCATTCAGGTCAGTCGCTCCTTGGCTGACGACCAGGTGCTCTTGAGCCTGGGACTCAATTTGCCCACCGGCAAAAAGAAACTGAACCTTGATGAAGAGGTCGCCGTCCTGAACTACCTCGCCGCCGACTACATCAGTCTACCGCTGCGGAGATTCGGCGAAGGACTCGGCTTCAGCCTGCTGCTGGGCACAGCCCGCATGGTTGGTGATTGGCGCACAGGAGCAAGTGTTCAGTATCGTTACAATGGCAAGTATGATCCCTATGAGGGCGTAACCGAATTCGATCCGGGTGATCTGATCAGTTTCAACCTCGGTGTGGACCGAGCCATGGAAGCGATGTCAGTGTCGGCCGAAGTTGGCTACAGTCTTTGCGGTTCGGACAAACTCGACGGAGCGAACATATACAAGCAGAGCACCGTGCTCAATCTTCATGCCGGTGTCAACTGGAAGAACGGTGCCAATCGTATCGCGGTTGGTGCTGGCTACTTGGCGCGCGGCCGCAACACGATCTATGTGGCTGACACAACCAGCGAGGCCAAGATTTTCGGCAATGAGCTTTGGATGCGAGGGACGTGGGCTCGTGACTTTGGCCCGGACTGGCGCGTCACGCCAACACTCGAGCTGCGCAATATTGCTGAAAACGAACAAGATCTGGGCAGTGCAACGATTGTCGGCCTGGGCACGACAGTAGCCCGGCGGCTGAGTGATCAGGTCGGTTTTGACATTGGTGGACGGTACTTCACTGGCACCGCCAACGGTGGCGATATTGACGTGAGCGGCTACCAAATACGGCTCGGCCTGACGGCCAATTTGTAAAGTGAGTTTATGATGACCAGAACCAACAGTCGTCGCACAGCCTTCGCCCTGGCGGCCGTCATGCTCGCGATGTTCTGGGGCTGCTCCGATCGCACGGTTGATCCCCAGCCGCATGGCTCTCTGGCCTTCACCCTGAAGCCGACTGCCGTAGGCGCTGCTACGCGGGCCCAGGCGACCATCATCCCTCTGACCGCGCTTGGAGCCGAGACCGTTGTGATCGAGCTAACTATCACTGAGGGAGTGGTTGAAGGCCGCGCCGATGCCATCCCCAACGGCCGCGCGCTTGTAATCATCGAAGTATGGGATGAAGCCGGGGCTCTGATCATGCAGGGAACTGAGACCGTTCTCGTAGCCCCGCTCATTACTCGGGACATCGAGATTGCGCTCTCTGCGCCGCCCTCGCGGATCGACAATGACATCGTCTCTCTGCATTTTGATCATGCCC
>CAZHDS010000104.1:0-11323 GCA_964531495.1 uncultured Ignavibacteriales bacterium | reverse complement strand
CCTGAGCTCCGAGTAAAAACGTTATGATGTTAACAAGCTCCGAGATTCGTGACGCCATGCTGATGGCTCTGGATTCACTTAAGACGAACAAGCTGCGGTCCTTCCTAACGATTCTTGGCGTGATGATCGGGGTTAGCTCGGTCATTGGTTTGGCCGCTATCATTAGTGGTCTGAATATCGCCATGGAGCAAGAAATCAGTCAATTTGGGTCGGCGACGATCATCGACATCGACCGTTTTCCCCCTGATACCGACTGGCACGACCTTACCGATGAGGAGCGCAACAGACCTTACATGACGACCGGCGAGGCCGAAGCTATCAAGGACAACTGTCCCTCCGTCGATGGGGTCGCGCCCATGAATCATTATTGGGCCCCGGGTGGTAATACCGCCAAGTACAAGAATCGCAAGGCCACCAATCTCAGGTACCTCGGTACCTGGCCGGACTATCTTCGGGTGAAGGACAAGAACATGTTCCGAGGACGTTTCATTGCACCAGGAGACGTTGAGCGCCGGGCAATGGTGTGCGTGATCGGTCATGGCGTCTCGCAGTCTTTGTTTGAGGATGAGGATCCCATCGACAAGGAAGTGCGTGTTAACGGCGATCTCTTCACCGTTGTGGGCGTGCTGGAAGAGGTGGAGTCAAACTTCGGCAATGACATGGAAAACAAGACCGTCATCATTCCACTGTCAACCAAGGAGAAGCTCCAGCCGTGGGACGAGGCTCTATCGTTGGCGGCGCGAGCCGAGTCCGTTGAGAAGTTGGACAAAGCTCAGGAAGAGATAACCAACGCCCTGCGCGTCTACCGCCGAGTTCCTTTCAACAAGGAAAACAACTTCGCGTTTATGACCCAAGACTATCTCAAGGAGCAGATTGAGACCATTACGGGCTACATCTATGTTGCGATGCTGGTGATCACGTCCGTGGGGCTGATGGTGGGTGGAATTGGAGTCATGAACATCATGCTCGTTTCCGTTACCGAGCGGACGCGAGAGATTGGTGTGCGCAAGGCGATCGGAGCCAAGCGATCCAATATCGTGCTGCAGTTCCTGACCGAGGCTACGACCCTGTCGGGCGCAGGGGGAGTAATCGGTGTAGTATTCGGGCTGTTGGCTGGAATCTGCATCAATGCCGCAATCGGCTTTCCCATTACTTTGCCGTTCGTATGGGTTTTCATTGGCTTCGGAGTGGCGGTCTCGGTGGGCCTGGTGTCAGGTGTTTATCCGGCTCTTAAGGCCGCCATGCTGGACCCGATCGAAGCCCTTCGCTACGAGTAGCGCCCACGAAAGGGCTCTCAACTTTCATTGTTAGCCCTGGCCAGCCGCGAAGATCCGTCCGACATCTTCCCCCGTTGTATAAGCAATGATGGCGACCGGTTTTACGGTTGCGCCCCGATGCACAAACGCCTTAATTGGAACGTCATTAGGGAGAATGTGGTTGACTATGCTTATGAAGTACTACACATCGGTGATTTTCATTGCCATGCTGCTGGCTGGGCTGGCTTCCACGGCCTTCGGACAGGCCGACTTGCTGTTTCGGGGAGACAGTTTCCAGCGCGATGATCTCATGGTCGATCTCGCTCAATTCTACGAGCCGGACTCCGGCCTAACGCGGTTGGAAATCTACTGGCAGGTGTTCAACCGGGGGCTGGTATTCGAGGCCGATGGTGACAAGCTAAAGGCTTCGTACGAGATGCAAATCAGGGTCATGGACGAAGACGATCGCCAGGCCGACTCGTTCAAGAGGAGCCGCGAAATCGTGGTCGAGGATGAATCTCGTGCTACTTCGCCCTTTGATTTTCGCACCAATCAGGCCAACTTCCTTCTCCCGGAAGGAAAGTACAAGATACAGCTGACCCTGCGCGACGGGGTCACGGGGAAGACGATTGCGCGTGATCTGGAAGTCAAACTCAAGGACATTCCGGCTGGCCAGCCTCGGCTTTCTGAGTTGGAGTTGGTCAATGCTGTTCTTCCGACCGGAGAGTCAGCGTCCCCCTTCGACAAAGGCAATGTCAGGGTGGTGCCATCGCTCACGGGCGAATTTGGCGAGATGCAGAGCGGTCGCCTGCGCTTCTACATGGAAATCTATCAGGGCTCGGACGGCCTCGACGAGGTAGTTGTCGAGACAGCCATTCGAAAGCAGTGGGGAGGTCTGGCGTATCGCGACAGCCTCACGTCAGAGCTGACTGAACCTGTGACTCGGCAGTTTCGCGAAATCTCGCTTGAGGGTATGGCTCCCGGAGAATATAATCTTGAAGTGAGCCTCTTGGGGAGGCGCCTCAAGAAGCTTCACAAACAGGAGTGCTCCTTCAACATCGAATGGTCCCAGGATGCCCTGCTCAGCGAGGGGTATAAGGCGGTGCTCAGACTGTTGCGGCTGATGGCCAGTCGTGATCAGATTGAGAGCCTGGAACAGGCCGAGACCACCGATGGCCGTCGGGCCGCGCTCGACACTTTTTGGCTGGCCTGGGATCCTTCTCCTGGCACGATAGAGAATGAAGTTCGACGCGAGTTCTTTCGTCGGGTGAAAGTCGCCAATCGGGCGTTTTCTTTCATGCGTCAACCTGGTTGGCAAACAGATCGAGGCATTGTCTATATCAAACACGGCCAACCCGATGAAATCGACGACACACCGATGTCGATAGATGCTTACCCGTACCAGGAGTGGCACTATCATCGGACCGGGACATACCGAAAATTCACTTTTGTTGATAGAAATGGCGACGGAGATTTTCGTCTGGCCTATCCATACGACGGTCTGAACCTTCGCCCTGATTTCTGAGGGTAGTACCAAGTGACAATAACGTTCCGACCAGGGCGGCTACTGCTGACCCTAATAGCTTGCCTCGTACTGCCCTGGAGCGCGCAGGCCGACGATGACCCGGATCGTCTGACAGTGTACGCTGGGTCGTTCCAGTATGCCAATCCAGCCAATGATTCGACCATTCTGGTCGAGTTTCCCTTATCCTTGAATCGCCATGAGTTCGATTTCGCGCGTATCGATAGTGCCACCTCAGTTGTCGAGGCGCGAGTTGTGGCCCAGGTTGTGGTCTGGGGCGCCGATGGTGCTCCGGTCGATTCGGCCCTCACGGTCTTCTCCATGCAGGCCGCCAACGCCGCCGCTTCCAGCGAAGAGGGACTGCGAGCTTTCAGCAAACTCGCTTTGTTCTTGAAGCCAGGGATGTACTCGGCCCGGGTGACGGTCGTGGACGCCATCAGCCGACGCAAGGGAGAGTACTTCATTGCCTATGTCGAGGCCGTTCCGACTCAACCCAACGTCCTCACGGTGACGATGGCGCAGATGGCCCACCGGATTCGCTACGTTGGTGAGGAGAGGCAGGGAGCCCAGGGTCATATGGTGCGCAATGGGTATGAAGTTCTTCCCAGCCCAAAATCTTTTTTTGGCACCGAGGATAGCCTGGCCGGAATCTATGCGGAGATCTACAACCTGAGCGAATCCGCCTCCGAGGATAGTTTTCTGGTCACGGTCGATGTTCTGGACGCAGACAAAAGATCTTACCGCCCGATCGGCCAGCGCCGCTCCGCCAAGCCCGGTCTATCAGCGGTTATCGCCGAGTCCATTGATATCAGGGCTTGGCCGAGCAATCTGTATTATCTGCGTCTGAGAGTGACGGATGGCGAGAGGACCGCGGAGTCTTTGACGCCTTTCAGGATCATCTCTCCCGAAGAGGTTATGGCGGTCTATGCCAACAGCAGTATCTTTGATCCGTACGATACACTGAGTCTGGATGTGCGCCTCATGCTCGTCAAGTATCTGGCAAACCCGACCGAAGCCACGACCCTGGAGGCGTTGACGGATCAGGGCAAGGAGACTTTTCTCGGGCAGTTCTGGGGCGATCATGACAGCGATCCGGCGACAGCGGTCAACGAGTTCCGCCTCGATATGATGAACCGGCTTACGTATGCTCTGGTGCACTATTCGACCGATGCTGAGCTGACCAACGGCTGGCTGACAGATCGAGGGCGCATCCTCATGACCCGAGGCTTCTGCGATAATCTCGACGATCATGATGCGCCGATGGAAGAATACGCCTATCAGATTTGGTACTACCAGAGCACCAAGCAGAGCCGCTTCTATATTTTCCAGGATTACTTCGGTGACAATGACTACCGACTTGTCCATTCGAATGATAAGGCCGAAGTCTATAGCACCTTCTGGCAGGAGCGGATAAATAGCGGCGAAGTCGACATGGTTCGCTGATTTCCAGATATCTCAGAACTCTTCTGCAAAAAACCGCTCTGCCATAGTGATGACGGAGCGGTTTGCATTTGCCTCAAAATGAGGAATCGTAGGTCGGGGTTATTTTCCCTTTTCGGCCTTCACATCTGAAATAGTCTTGTTTGGCTCACGAAGCGTTCTCTTGACCGGGACGGTGAACCTGGATTGGTTCTCGTCGTTCAGCTCAAACGTGAATGACTTGTCAAAAGACTGCTCCAGGGCTTCGTCTTTCAACACCACTTTCGCCTTGACTGTCTTGCCGGGGTCAATGCTCTTGGGCAAGTCGACCTCCATCAGCCCATCGGGGGCAGCGATCATGGTCAGCTCCAGCTTCTGGTCCGAGACATTGGAAATCTCGAACTCACGCCGATCGACCTTCTTCTCCGAGAACTGAGACAGATCGACTTTATATGGTTCGATGATGACCGGATATGTCGAATCCGGGTGCTCGACCACGATGGTCAAAATACTGACCTTTTTGTCGGGCGGGCCTTCGTTGGTCGTGATGCGCGGAGATTTGGTCATCTTCTTCTTGTAGGTCTTGGTACTGAAAATAATCTCGAGTCTTGTGCTGTCACCGACAGCAAGCACCTGCTTGTCTAGGGGTGCCTTGGTGCATCCTCAGCCAGGCTTTACGTTGAGGATTTTCAACGTGTCGTCCCCGGTCGAATACAGCCAGAAGTCGTGGCTGATCTTCGAGTTCTGTGGGGCATAGCCGAAGTCAAATGACGACTCGCCGATAGTCAGGCGCGGTGTGGCCGACGCCGATCCAACCAGCAAGAAGCAAAGGACTGCTGCCGTCAGAATTCGTAGTGTCCATGTCATGTGGTTTGTCAGTCCCTTCATATTGCAGTAGTTGTTCATTAGTACATAGTGTATAGGTCGGATATTCAATTAACGTTCCCGAGCTAGTAAAACTTACGACGAATGGGCAGCGTGAGTCGCGACCGCTGGCCATCGCTGACTTCGATAGTGAACGAACCGACGAATTCCGAGTCAGCAAACTCGGGCTTCAGCTTGATGACTCCCTGGGCGCTGGCTCCGGCAGCGATACTATCCGGCAAAGTTAGTTCACACTGCTCCGCCTGGAAAGAAACCAGCTTGACCGCCAGATTCTCCTCCAGCAGATTGGTGAGCGTGAAAACGACACTGTCCATATCTACCTGCCCTGCCCGCGACAGCTCAAACTTGAAGGGCTTACAGGAAACCGGCCGGGCGGAGTCAGGGTTCTGAACCACCAATCCACGCAGCGACATGCGGCCTGGGCTCAACGGTCCATTGTATTCCGCCCGCGGGTACTTTCCGACCGATCCAATCCGCCGATCGAGTTGCCACTGAAAGCCCACCAGCATGCTGTCACCAGGCGCCAGCGACTTGGAAGGCATTGACATCACCGCACACGTGCAGCCCGTGATAATGGTGTCCAGATGGAGGGTGTCACTTCCCTCTGAGTAGAACCAGAACTGGTGAGCTACGGTGCAGTTAGAGGGAATCGTACCCAGCTCCATCTTGTTCGCGCGGATTCTTAACGACTGCTCGCCATAGCCGTTGCCGCCGAGGAAAATCGCCAGAAAAACAACGCTCAAAATTCGCATATTAGTCACTTGGTCCTTATCTGAGGTCATTTGATTCCTTGACAGTCTGTGAATATAGGGGCTTGCATGGTCTTCGTCAAGGAAGCCGATCCAAATTGGCGCCTAATCCACTACACCGTCAGGTCATAGACGCCTCTCAGCGGCCTTGCGTTACGCCGGAGAATCGAATACTTTTCCCGGATTCATGATGTCATGGGGGTCGAAAACATGCTTGATTCCCTGCATGAGGGCGACCGATGGACCGTGTTCCAAGTCGAATAAGTCTTTGTGTCCCAATCCGATGCCGTGTTCTCCCGAGATCGTGCCACCCAATTGGAGAGTCTTCTTGATTATCCGGTCGCTCATTTCGTGAGCCGACTGCCACTGGTGGGCATCGTCTCGTTTGGCCAAAATCAGGGCATGGAGCAAGCCCAGGCCGACGTGACCGAAGGCGTGCGTGGTCAGATCGTATTCGGCTCCGAGTTCATGGCAGAAGGCGACCATCTCCGGCAGTTTTGAGATAGGAAAGGCGACGTCATTGCGAACAATAGCATGACCCGGCTGGAGATGTTTGACGGCTTCGGTAGCAAAGTGCCGTATTTCCCAGGGCTTCTGCCCCTCAGCCAATTGGAGGGGCCGTCCGCCCAGCTCCTGACAAATCGAAGCTGCCAATTCGGCCGTCGCCTCGATTGCAGCCAGGGGACCATGGAACTCCAGGAACAGAGTAGGGGATTCCTCCAGCCCGAAATCTTTGAGAGCGTTGAGGGCTTTCACCAGCGCTTGATCTAGAAACTCCACCGCCGCCAGATCCAGGCCATAACGAGCCATCTCTGAGACCGCCTGAGCGGCTTTGACGTCATCGTCGAAGCAGTAGGCGCTCTGACTGCGGCCCTCGGGCAATCCGGCCAGCTGCAGCGTAATGCTCGCAATTACGCCCAGAGTACCTTCCGACCCAACGACCAGATGGGCCAGGTCATAGCCGCTCGACCGTTTGATCGCTCGATTGCCCAGCGTCATGATTTCGCCGGTGCCGGTGACAAGCTCCACCGCCAGCACGTAATCCCTGGTACCGCCGTATTTGACCGAGTAAATGCCCGAGGCATTGGTTGCCACCATGCCACCGATGGTGGCGATGTCGCCGGAGCCGCCGGGGGAGGGTGGGAAGAAGAGCCCGTCGGCTTTCAGGTGATTGTTGAGATCATCGAAAACTAGCCCCGGTTCCACCCGGACCTGGAGATCATCCGGCCACAACTCAATGATCCTGGTCATTCGGCTCAGATCGAGCACGATGCCGTCGGCCGAAGGTATCGTGGATCCTTCCAGAGCGCTGCCTGCACCTCGCGATGTAATCGGTGTTGTCGTACGAACGCACGCCTGTACTATCTTCTGGATTTCATCCGAGTTTTGAGCCCAGACGACAGCCAGAGGGCGGACCCGATCAAGCGTCGACTCGTCCCCAGACGCTACGTCAAGATCGTCGTCCCGGACCGAGTATTGGTCCTCGGGAAGGAACTGTGATAGTTCTTCGATGATGTTCACGGTTGTCTGATTCTCCTCAGAGTTGGCGCAGAGCCAGGAAGAACGGTTCCCAGTAGGGTACGATGATCGGATCCTTTTTCAACTTCTCCGCATCTTTCGGATCCAGTAGGTCTTCGTCGATGATGACCATCAGAACGTACTCATCGAACCACGGATCGTACATTGTCCACTCACCGCCGTTGCCAGGATCCTTTCCCCAGCTGTTTTCGACCAGCCATTTGGCCGCCTTGCCGCTGTCGGTGGTGTCGGCACCACGAATCGCCATAGCATGATTGGGGGTGATGTCGTGGTAGAAGATGCGATCTGTCTTGGTCATCGAAAAGTCCATCTGGAACGTCATGTCGTAGTCATAAATGCCCGGCATGAAGACACCCGAGTCACCATAGTTGTCTTTGCCGACATCGCACGCGAACCAAACGATCTGGCTGTCCAGGAGCGATTTCAAAGTGTAGTATTTCAGTCGTTCAATCGGCAGATTCAGTACCGTCAACTCCGGCGCTCCTTGGACATTCGTGCCGCCCACCATCTGGTAGATATCGTCGTATGCAACGGTCGGGTTGTGACTGATAGAAACCGTGCCCTGAAGGTGTGCGGCCACATACTTGTCGTAGAAGCTGCGAGGCGTGTGATGCTCGATCACGTCGAATGATTTCTCGTCTTCGCCATCATCGTCATCATCGTCGTCGGCGTCACCACTCTCAGCATGCTCCGAGCCTGTGTTTTCGCCCGTGCTGTCCTCTTCTTCGTCAGCATCTTCGGGCTTGAACTCGTAGCGGAAATCGAATTCGGTCGGAGGAGGGCCGTAGGCGTAGACTAACATCTCATAGACGTCGGCGAGCATATCTTCCTTACGCTCACGCAGTTTGCCGACCGATTTGCCATCGGCGTGCATCTGGCGCAGTTCAGCAGCGTTGCCGCGCAGCAGCGTGGAAGTGAGCGAGTTGATGCGTCCGGTTTGGTTCGACTGTTTGGTCTCGGGCATGGCCGATTTGGGAACGGCACCATGTTTCTCGATCAGAGCCGTGAAATAACCCCACCAGCCACCGTCCCCGAAGGGGCTCTCCAGAACGGATTGCACCGTCCGGCTGTGAATAGCACTATCCCTATAGAGGATGATGTCCTCGAGAAAGCGATTGGCCTTCTCGAGCTTGTCGTAGAACGTCAGGTACGGCTGTGACAACTCGAATTCATCCATCTTGAGATCTGCCATCACTTTTGGCGCGACGACATTTAGGGCCGCAAACAACCAGCATCGCCCGGAGCTCTTCTGAGCCGTGATGCCGTTCGATTTCAGCTCGTGGTTGAAACGGCTGTTGTGGGCGATGATTCGGGACCGATCCAGGGAGAGGTCCTTGATGGAATTATTGGTTATGGCATTGATCCGCAGCTGGGTGTCAGTTTGGCGCTCAAAACGCTCGGCGTACTTTTTTAGCAGATCGGGTGTCAACGTTCCGGCCGCCTCCGATTGGACAATGCTTCCGGCTGACAGACCGCACACGAATATAATCGCGGTTAGAACTGAGATGGCTCTCACAAGTTGCTCCTTTGCACTCTGGTCGCTCGCAGGTTGTGGACCTGCTGTCAAATCTCAGCCCAATGTAACGAAATTCAAGCGCAATGTTAAGTGCTTTGGCGTGCATAGCCTGGAGGAAGCACCAAAAAAACGCTTTCGCCCCGGGGCAAGGGGAGTATATTCCTTCGATGAATAACGGAAATCGACAGATTTAGGGTCTATGGGCAAGCAGAAAGAACTCAAAGTCAAACCACGGTTGCTCAAAGGCTTCCGCGATAATACTCCCGAAGAGCAAATTGCTTTCGAGATAATGCTGAGCGTCGTGCGCGAAGTCGTGGAGTCCATGGGGTTCCTGCCGCTGCGTACTGCCACGGTGGAGGCGGCCGAGGTTCTACTCGGTTCGCACTACTCTCAGGATTCACTCAATGAGCTATTTGGCTTCACGGGACCAGAAGATGTTGACATGTCCTTGCGGTACGAGTTCACCCTTTCTCTGGCCCGTTTTGTGGCCTCTCGACCAGAGCTGCCGCTGCCTTTTCGAGGCTATCAATACGGCACCGTCTTTCGCGTGGACAAGCCCGGACCCGGGCGATACCGCGAGTTTACCCAATGCGATCTGGATATCGTTGGTACGAGTAATCTGCTGGCGGATGCTGAGATTATCTCTGGCATGGTTGGTATTCTCGAACGACTGGGCATCGAACGGTTCATGGTCCGTTTTTCGAATCGCAAAATTCTCAATGGGCTGATAGAATTCACCGGTATTCCGGCGGAGCGTGGCCCCGATGTTATGCGGGTTATTGATAAGCTGGAGAAGCAAGGGCGCGAGGCAGTAATTCTGGAACTGGGACCTGGCCGAATCGATCGCTCGGGTGACAAAATCCCCGGACTCAACCTCGAAGCAGCGCACATCAAGCAGATTGACGACTTCCTTGAGCTGGCCGGGTTCCGCGGCGATGATGGCCTTAGCAAGGTGGAAGCCCTGCTGGGCGGCATAGAGACGGCCCGCGAAGGAATCGACGAGCTGAGGCAGATACTCGCGCATCTGCAGGCCATGAAAGTCACGCCGGACAAGTACGAGCTCGATTTCACAATCGTGCGAGGACTCGGATACTATACTGGACCGGTCTTCGAGACGACCCTGCTTGACCTGCCTGACTATGGCTCGATCTTCTCGGGTGGGCGCTACGACAATCTGGTGGACCGCTTCCTCAATCGCTCCATACCGGCTGTGGGCTCCTCCATCGGTCTGGACCGCCTTATGGCGGCTCTTATCGAACTGAAAGCCTTGAAGCTGCGACGAGCCACCTCACAGGTCCTGGTGACGGTTATGGATCGGCAGCGGGTGCCGGATTATCTCGCGATCGTTCACCGGCTTCGCGAGGCAGGCATTGCCTCCGAGATCTTCTGCGGCGAGACCAAGAACATTGCCAAGCAAGTGAAGTATGGCGACAAGGTTGGCATCCCCCTGGCTGTGATCGTCGGTTCGGACGAGTTTGACAAGGGCACGGTGACGGTCAAAAACCTCGCGGCGGGCAACAAGCTCTCGGAAAACACAACCGACCGAGAAGAGTGGCTCAAAGCTGAGGATGTCCAGGAGACCATTCCGTCTGACCAGCTCGTAGGCTATATCAAGGAACAACTGGCCAGTCTTGACTGAGCAAATATTGACTGAACCAGATCATATTTGCCGTCCCCTTTTTATTGACAGAATGCCGCTCTCTCCCGTAACATGGAAGTGATTATGGCGCTTTCGGGCGCCCAGCCAACGGGGGAGGCAGAAGTGAATTTTCAGGAGCACCATGTCCGGTAACACTGTCCATGCTGGCATAGATATTGGCGGCACCAGCATCAAGTTCGGTTTGACTGATTCCGGGGGAGAGGTCCTTCACCGCGAACAGAAACCGACCTTGGCCGACAAGGGCCCCGAACCGCTCATGCACCTGGTCACCAACATCGCCGAGCAGTTGCTCTATTACGCCGCCGAGGATGATCTGGCGGTTGAGTATCTGGGCGTCGGAACCCCTGGGGCGGTTGATTTTGCCACTGGCAAGGTGATTGGTCCCTGCCCCAACATCCCCGGCTGGCAGGGAATGGAAATCGCTCGGATCCTCAGCGATCGGATCAACCTGCCGGTCTATGTCGAGAACGATGCTAACGTCATGGCTCTGGCTGAGACGCGGTTCGGTGCCGGAACTGGTTCCCGCTCGGTCGTGTGCGCAACTCTCGGTACCGGCGTCGGGGGAGGCATCGTCCTGGACGGCAAGCTCTATCGCGGGGCGACTGGTTCAGCCGGTGAACTGGGTCACATCTCCATCGATTACGACGGCCCCGAATGCGGTTGCGGCGCGCGCGGTTGTATCGAGGCTTATTGTTCTTCGCGAGCAATTATCGGCCGGGTCAAGAAAGCCCTCAAGGGCGGTCTGACGCCGGTCTTCAAGGAGGTTCTACAGGGGGA
>CAZHDS010000103.1:0-11329 GCA_964531495.1 uncultured Ignavibacteriales bacterium | reverse complement strand
TACCTGAGCACGGGGTCCGATTATGCCGTTCTATTCATGGTGGCGGCCCCCTTCCTTACCGTGATCATGCAGAACAGTGATGAGTATGAGACCAGCGACAGCAGCACCGCCAAGGCCACAAAGGAGGCCGACGAGGACCACCGCGAGGTTCCGGTTCGTGAGATAACGGACGAATATGGCGACCAGTCGACGAGGGTCCTGGGTTCTTCGACATCGCAGCGGCTCACCTCCGTCGTGCCAGCCAAGGATAGCTCGGAACCGGAGACAACAACCGAAGTTCCTTTTGACGACTTTGATGCCATCAGGCTGGACGAGGACGAACGGGAGACCGATGTATCGGCCGAGGCCGTAGCGGAACCGGCCGGTCCTGACATGCTGAACGATTCGCAAGACAGGCTCGTCATCAATTCCAGTCCCAATATCGTATCGAGCGATCCCGATAACGCCCCTGTCGGCGGAACGTCGCCTACCACCACGGCCCCGATCACACCGGTCGCTGGCACATCCATCGACCGTGGCACCCAGATAACCAATCTCGGACGCTACCAGGTTACTGGCGTGCTGGGCAAGGGCGCCATGGGCAAAGTGTACAAGGGCGTCGACCCAGCCATTAATAGGCCGGTGGCTCTGAAGACTATCCGCCTAGACTTCGTCAACGACCCCGAGGAAGAAGCCGACCTCAAGGAGAGGTTGCACCGAGAGGCCCAGGCGGCTGGAAAGCTATCGCACCCGAATATTGTCACTATCTATGATGTTGGTTCTGAAGGCAGCCTGCAGTACATCGCCATGGAGTACCTAGAGGGCCAGACCCTGGAGGAGATGATCAAGAAGAAGGTCAAGTTCAATTACCGCATCATTTCCCAGATCATCATGCAGATCTGTAGCGCCCTGCAATACGCTCATGATCGCGAAATAGTCCATCGCGACATCAAGCCAGCCAACATCATGATCCTGAAGGATTACAATGTCAAGGTGATGGACTATGGTATTGCGCGGATTGAGTCGAATTCGATGACCAAAACCGGAATCGCCATGGGTACACCGAACTACATCTCGCCGGAACAGCTCCGCGGTCAGAACATCGACAATCGTGCCGATATCTTCTCACTCGGTGTGCTGATTTACGAGTTGGTCGTCGGCAAGCGGCCGTTCCGTGGCGAGAATATCACTTCACTGATCTACAGTGTCCTGAATCACCAGCCTGAGAAGCCGTCCAATGTTGTTCCTCAGATCCCGCTCTTGTTCGACCAGATCCTGCACAAGGCCCTGGAAAAGGAGCCGGGTCGGCGGTATCAGAAGGCGTCGGAGCTAATGGCTGAAATGGCTGACTTTGTGGAAGCATTCGCCTCAAAGTCATAGAGAGACTCTCACCTGAGGTCCTTGAGCGGCCGCTTCTCATAGCAGAGGCGGCCGTTCTTTCTTTGTCCAGGCTGGGAAGGATTCAGATGCAAAGGCAGACCGAGGCTATTCTTCGACGTTTTCGTTTGGATCGGAGAGAATTTCCTCGGCAAGGGAAAGAGCCACGCCAGAAAGCATGACCTCAACGCCCAACTGTGTGAAATCAGATGAGATGAGCTCGCGATTGAGAGCTGCATACAGGGAGCACGAGGCCTCTCTTTCCACGACGAGACCGGACAACCGTTCTGGAGTCTCGGCAACAAAGGTCACTTCGCCCAATTCATCTGACACGACATAGCCGGTGCAGTTGTGTAGCTGCAAGTGAGAATTGCCGGTATAGACGACTATCAGGACGCCCCGCCCTTTGCCGAGAGAAATCTCGGGATAGATCTGGAGGACCAGCCGACGATTTTCGCTGGGGTTCTTGACTTCGATGCGTATGTGATCCGCCTCCTGCGAAATCGTGTCCGTACCCAGGACGGCACCAATCTTGTCCGCATCAGCCAGTGTGAAACTATACCTCATATTCATCGCCAAATCATCCGGTTGAGTTCAACCAACGTTCTTGTCATCATTGTCAGATTTAGGTTTCGGAGGCGACGGGGCCTCATCCTCCGATATGTTCTTCAACTCGTTGGTCGTGTCTTTCACGGCCGATTTGAATTCGCGGATTCCCTTGCCTAGCCCCTTGGCCATCTCCGGCAGACGCTTGGCGCCAAATAGCAGGAGAATCACAACGAATATGACCAATAACTCCCATGGACCCATGCCAAACATCAGACACCTCGCAAATTAAATGGCCTACAAATACCACCATCTAAAGTATATGATAACCAACAGCAATACCAACACCGACATGAAATTTATGTTCAGCTTCAGGCCGATAATGAAAGAAATCGCATAGAAATCAACGTGGATGGTATCGAAACCGATCGGGATGTTCTTGGAGAACACGGTCTTGGCGGCGCTACCCTCCGGCAGGAATGAAGCGAACACATCGCCCAACAGGCCGCCAACGACAGCACCCAGGATCAGGGCGGTAACGATGAAGGTAATCTCACGACTTCTCATGCCGATTTCGCCGCCTTTCTGGCCTGGCAAGCCGCAAGAACCGACTCGAATACGCGCAAACCATCCGTTGATCCGAGAATCTGTTCTACCGCCCGCTCGGGATGGGGCATCATGCCAAGAACATTGCCGGCACGATTGGTTAGACCGGCTATATTGTTTACGGATCCGTTGGGATTGGCCTTATCGTGAACGTTGCCGTTGCGGTCCACATATCGGAACAAAACCTGTCCGTTATCTTCCAGTCGCCTGACATCATCATCGTAGTGATAGTAGTTGCCATCGCCGTGAGCGATCGGGATCTTGAGTACCTCGCCTTGCTGGCAGGCGTTACTAAAATCGGTGTCGGTCCTCTCCGTCCGCAGATAAACATACTTGCAGCTAAACCGGAGATGGCTATTACGCATCAGAGCCCCCGGAAGCAGGCCGCACTCGGTCAGCACTTGAAAACCATTGCAAATGCCCAGTACTCGGCCGCCCGCCTTGGCGAACTCGACCACGCGCCCCATGATGGGCGAGAAGCGGGCGATCGCGCCCGAGCGCAGATAGTCGCCGTAAGAAAAGCCGCCGGGCAGGATCACCAGATCGCAGTCGCGGAGATCCTCGGATTTATGCCAAAGGAACTCGGCTTCTTCTCCCAGAATATGCTTGACGGCCGCATAGGAGTCGTAGTCGCAATTTGATCCGGGGAATGTAACTACGCCGACTTTCACTATTTCTTCTCCACCGAAAAACTCTCAATGACAGGATTAGAAAGCAGCTTAGTACTTACGTCTCTTATCTTGTCATCAATGTCACTGGTACCGGCCTTCAGCTCGAGCTCAAAGAAGCTGCCGGAGCGCACCGAAAGAAACTCGTCATGTCCCATCTGGAGCAGCGCTTTGTGAATCGTCACTCCTTGCGGATCAAGGACGCCTTCCTTAAGTCTTACGTAGACAATGGCTTTTTGGTTGTCACTCATCCTGGCTCTTTCCATTCGTGCGGCGTCTCTCATGGTTTGGACGTCCCGTAACCTTTCCAACGCCTCGGTACAACAGACGGTACATTTCCCTCAGAATTCCGAACAATATATAGGATGCCCCAATTGGAAACAACAACAGTCTGGGCTTGAATAGCAGGGCAGCTCCCACCAACAACCCTAGCACCAGCTTCACGCGGGCTTCTGATGTCGTAAACTTGTCCGGCACCGTCTCGTAGGTGACCTGGGAGACCATAAGAAAGGAGAAGAGAATCGTTTGTGAGACGATCGCCTGACCATAGCGGACCTCACCCCACAGCTCGTAGCACAAAATGATATAGCCCACCAGAGTGATTGCTGCCGCTGGCACGGGCAAGCCTTCGAAGTCCCCTTTTTCTGTCGTACTGGCCATCAGGTTGTAGCGGGCCAGTCGATAGGAGGCCGCCATGATAAACACGACCGAAATAACCCAGCCCCATCGACCCATTTCGTTGAGCTTGATGACGTGAACCAGCACTGCCGGGGCCACGGCGAACGAAATCACATCGGCCAGGGAATCCAGCTCGACGCCAAAACGGGAGCCGCCGCCCGATAGTCGCGCTATTTTTCCATCAAGGGCATCCAGGAACGCCGCCAGAACGATTAGCCAGCAAGCGGTGGTGATGTGCCCCTCGAAAGCCGACAAGATCGACAGAAAACCACAGACGACATTGCCCATGGTAAACGTCCCGGGGAAAATCTCTCTATAATTCGATGTTCGACCGTCGTGCTTGTTCATCATCGGGAACACCTGTCAGGGGTTGGGGCAAATAGCCCATGATTGTTTCTCCGCCTCGGACCTTGTCACCTACTTTGACGTCGATTTGACTCCCCGCCGGCACGATGAGCTCGGTCCGCGATCCAAAGCGTATCAATCCAAATCGATCGCCGGTAACAACCGTGTCGCCATCGGTGAGCTTGCATATTATTCGTCGGGCAATTGATCCCGTGATCTGTTTCACCACATAACGATGACCACTCTCAGCGGTCAGACCGATTTCAGTGCGTTGGTTCTGGCGCGAGGCTTCTGGCTTGAACGCCGAGAAGAATTCGCCCTCGTGATAGTCGACGAAATCAACTACGCTGGAAGCCGGAACGCGGTTGATGTGGACGTCGAAGACCGAAAGGAAAATGGCCACGTTGATGGCCCTGCCGCCGATGAATTCATGGTGCTCCAGAGTATCGACGGAAAGGATGGTCCCGTCTGCGGGAGATACCAACATCAGAGGGCGGGCCTCGACTGAGCGCTCAGGATCGCGAAAAAAATATGTCGTAAAAACGGTCAGGACGGCGAATATCCCGGCCAGGATGACCAGAATCAGGCTGCTCCATCGAACACCAGCCGCCAGTAAAACCAGGGTAATGGCGGCGGCGGCCAGGATGAGAATGAACCCTTCGCGTGCAATCATCGTCCAAATACCCTTCTGAATATCTTGCCGACGTTCTTCGTATAATAGCCGAGGTCGAAGCAACGATCAATATCAGCCTCGCTCATGTGCTTGCGAACCTCGGCATCCCGCTTGATCAGATCACGGAACAAGCCTTTGCCGTCAGCAGCTGCCATGGCATTGCGCTGCACAATGCGATAGGCCATGTCGCGCGAGCCAACCGGTTCGGTCAACTTGAGCAACAGGCGCTGGGAGAAAACCAGGCCACCTCGATAGAAAACGTTCTCCATCATCCGCTTTTCGCTAATGACTAATCCCCGGAGCAGACCGATGAATTTCTCCAGGCCATAATCCATGATGATCGTAGCGTCCGGGATAATAACCCGCTCGACCGACGAGTGGGCAATGTCACGTTCGCCCCAGAGGGGGATATTCTCCATGGCGGAAAGCGCATATCCGCGCATGAGCCGGGCTATACCTGTCAATCTCTCGGCGGTGATGGGGTTCTTCTTGTGCGGCATCGCCGATGAACCTTTTTGGTTCTTGGTGAAACCCTCGGCCATCTCGCCGATTTCGGTTCGCTGCAGCGAGCGAACTTCCGTTGCAAATTTCTCAATGGAAGAGGCCATCAGCGCCAACGATGTCAAGAACTCGGCGTGACGATCGCGCTGCACCACCTGAGTCGAGACTTTGGCCGGACGCAGCTTCAGACGCCGGCAGACAGCCGCCTCTATGTTGGGATCCAAATTGGCGAAGTTGCCGACCGCGCCGGAGATTTTGCCGACGGCGATATTCTTGGTTGCCGCCCGAAAATGGACCTGACGACGTTGAAGTTCCGTGAACCAAACGGCGAATTTCAATCCGACGGTGGTTGGCTCGGCCAGGACACCATGCGTGCGTCCCATGCAGGGCGTCATCTTGTATTTTTGGGCCAGGGCTTTGATCGCCCGCAACGCAGTCGTAGTCTTCTTGTCGATGATCGCGGCGGCCCGCTGGATGGTTAGTGACAGCGCCGTATCGAGCATGTCAGACGACGTCATACCAAAATGCAAATACTTGGCTTCCTCGCCGACAAACTCAGTGACTGAAGTCAGGAACGCGATGACGTCGTGGTTGATTTCAGCCTCGATCTCGTTGATCCGATCAATGTTGAAATCAGCCTTCTTCTCGATCACCTTGAACGCCTTCGTCGGGATGATCTTGTGGCGCGCCATAGCTCGGGCCGCCTCAATCTCGACTTCCAACCAGGCCCGGTACTTGGCCTCGTCCGTCCAAAGGGCGCCCATCTCGGGGAGGGTGTAACGACTAATCATCAGTCTTGCGGTACTTTCTTGGCGTCCGCAAGGAATTGCGACAGGCCAATATCGGTCAGGGGGTGCTTCATCAGCTTAGTAATCACGCTGTACGGCATGGTTATCACGTCAGCGCCGATAAGGGCTGATTCCATCAGGTGCATGGGACTCCGGGTCGAGGCTACCAGTACTTCAGTCGGGAAGCCATAGTTGCCGTAGATCGTAGTAATCTGGGAAATCAGTTCCATTCCGTCAGTGGAGATATCGTCGAGACGGCCAACGAAGGGTGATACATAAGTCGCGCCAGCTTTGGCGACCATCAGGGCCTGCGAGGCTGAGAAAACCAACGTAGCGTTGGTCATGACACCCTTGCCAGAGAGGGTCTTGATGGCCTTGAGACCTTCCAGGATGGTCGGGATCTTGATCACAATATTATCGGCGATTTTGACTAATTCGTCGGCTTCGGCAATCATTCCATCGAAATCGGTGGCAAACACTTCAGCCGACACCGGCCCCGGAACCACCTTACAGATTTCAGCCAGCAACTTCTTGTACGGCATCGACTCTTTAGCAGCCAGAGAAGGGTTGGTTGTCACGCCATCGAGAATGCCCATCGCGGCGGCAGCCTTGATTTCCTCGAGATTAGCCGTATCAATAAAGAACTTCATGATCAGGTCCCCTTGCTATAGTTTACCGACACAAGGTACAGTCCGTGGGCCGGTGCGGAAAACACTACTCGCTCCTCCGTGGAGGACCTAATGATATTCCCAAAGTCATCCAGTGTCAAGTTTAGGTTGTTATCGTCGGGCTGAGTTCGAGCGAGATTGGTCATGGCTCCCACCAACGAGCGCACCATGCTATGCAGGAAGCGGTTGCCTCGGATCTCGAAGACCAGGAGCGGGCCGATCCGGCGCCAGCTGGCATGTTCGATAAGGCAGCTGTTGTTTGGCTTCCGGCTCGATTTGACGCAGAACGGCGCGAAATCGTGCCGGCCAACGATCATCGCGGCCGCGCTCTGCAAGAGCGTCAGGTCCAAAGGCTCTGGATGATGCCAACGCAGATCACGATAGATAGCCGAAGGCTGGTCGCTGAGCAGGTAACGGTACCGCCGGGATACGGCGTCGAAACGGGCGTGGAACGCGGGTGAAGCGGAACCAGACTCCTGAATCCGGATGTCGTCGCCAAGATAGTAGTTGATGGCCGGGGCGAAGCGCTCGGCAGGAAGCTCGTGGACAATCTTGAAGTTGGCCACCTGTCCGAGGGCGTGTACGCCAGTATCAGTGCGGCCGGCCGCAATCAAATTGACCGCTGAGCCCGTGACCTTCTCGATGGCCGCCACGATATCCCCCTGAACAGTGCGCTGATTGAGCTGCATTTGCCAACCGGCGTAAGCCGTGCCCTGGTATTCCACGAGCAGTCTGATATTGCGTTCGGCGGAAGTCATTTTGTCACCCAGAAGAGAGCCAATAGACAGATCCCGCAACTCACTGAGAAAATCACCTCCCGCTGCCCAAAACTCGTCCTGGAGTAAAACGTGCGCGTACTGCTTCCGTCATACCCGCGAGCCTGGATGGCCAGTGCGAGTTCATCGGCTCGTTGGAGGGCGGCCAGAAATACGGGCACGATGATGATCGTTGCCTTGCGTATCCGAGCCATCAAGGAACCGGAGAAACTCACTCCGCGTGTGATCTGGGCGTTGCGGATACTGTGAAACTCCTCGAACAAGATGGGGACGAAGCGAATCGCTATAAACAAGATCATGGCCATTTCCATCACCGGAACACGCAGCCGTTTCAGCGGGGAAAACAGTTTGGCCAGAGCTTCTGCCAGATCCGACGGCGAGTTGGTAAAAGTAACCAGAAAGGCCACGACCACGAATAACACCAACCGCAGGGAGAAGAAGGCTGCTTGATGCACAGCCCCGGTGGTTACGTCAAACGAGCCGAACGACAGGAGCGTCTCTCCCCCGGCCGAACTGAACAGGAGATGATAGATCATCGTGATCAGCACCAGGATCAGAATGGGCCTGAGGTTCCTGAGCAGGATAGACAGCCGCACGCCGGAGACCATGAGACCAACGATGAGGGCGGCCAGGATCACGGTGTAGAATGTGAATGATTTTGTCAACAAAGCCAGGATCAACACGAGCATGATCGGGATGATCTTGCTGCGGGCATCCAGGCGATGAAGGTATGATCCAAGGGGACGGTATTGACCCAATAAAAGTGGCTGACCTGGCATCATAGTGCTAACTCCTGCATCGCCCCAGTATAGGCCAATCGCTCATGCGAAGCCACCTCTCAATGGTTGCGCATCTCTTTGATACGCTCCAAACAGTTCTCGCACACTGCTTTTCGCCGCCGCTTTCGGATGAAATGCACGGCCAGATAGGTCGCCGCGACAGCCACCGCGATGCCGATGATTATGTACTGCCAGATAGGTTCCATCATCCCGTCCAATAGTTCACGGCCTGATACACCAGTAGAGACGAAACGTAGGCCAGGCTAGTCATGTAGGCGAACACACCCACCGAGTAATACCAGCTGCCAGCTTCCTGCCGGACAATTACAAGCGTCGCCCCGCATTGACAGGACAGGGCGAAGAAGACCATAATTGAAAGCGCAACGGCTGTTGAAAAGACCCGCTCGCCCTTTCGCGGACCGTCCTCCCAGGTTACCTGACGCATCTTGTCCACCAATCCGGACGACTCCCCGTCCACATCGGTACCGAGATTATAGATTGTTCCCATCGTAGCGATGATCACTTCCCTGGCCGGGAAGGAAGCCATGACCGACATACCGATGCGCCAATCCCATCCCAGGGGTGTGAAAATCGGCTCGCAAAAACGTCCGAGGCGACCGAAATATGAGTCGCTGATACTAGCGCCAGCGTATTGGTTACGCAACCACGCCAGGTTGCGATCTCTATTCTGGGCGGGCAAGTGACGCGAACTGAGAGCATTTATGAAATCTTTGGGCAACCTTGCCTTTTCTATCTCCTCTATCGCCACAAGGTGCGCTTCCAGGTAACTCCGTGTCGATTCGCATCTGCTCTGTAACGACTCGGCTTCGGCCCGCTGCTCCTCCGAGAAATCTGACATGTACTCGCGAATAATATCTTCCAAGGGAGCCATGAACTTTTCATGGGAGGCCTCCCACCGCGCAACATCCGCCTGATACTTCGCGGTGCGCTCGTCGGACCGTGGGAAATAAGATAGCGCCCAGATGATGACGGTTATAGCCATGATCACCGTGCCAGCCCGAACAACAAATGATCTGACCCGATTGATAACTCGAACGGTTACAGAACGAGGAGTCGGCACTTTGTACGATGGCATCTCCATCATGAACGTGCCGCTCTCGGTCTTGAGCAGAGTCTTCTGCAGGACAAATGACACCAGTACCGCTACGACTATGCCAAGCAAATAGAGGCCCGTGAGGGTCAGTCCCTGCAGATTGAACAGGCCAAAATAGCGCTCGTACGGGACAAAAGCTGCGATCATTATGGCGTAGACTGGCAAACGAGCCGAGCAGGTCATCAGGGGCGCCACCAGGATCGTGATCAGCCGCAATTTGCGATCCTCAATCGTGCGCGTAGCCAAAATGCCAGGGATGGCGCAGGCAAAGGATGATAACATGGGAATGAACGACTTCCCCGACAGGCCGCACCAGCGGAACATACGATCAACCAGAAAAGCAGCTCGGGCCATGTACCCGGAGTCCTCCAGGATCGCGATAAACAAAAACAGGATGATTATCTGGGGCACGAAGACCAACACTGAGCCCACGCCCCCGATAATCCCGTCGGTCAATAGTGACTCCAGCGGTCCGTCGGTCATGGAGGCACTGACCCAATCGGAGAGTCGCCCGAAAGTACTATCGATAAATCCCATGAAAGGTTCGGCCCAACTGAAAATCGATTGAAAAACAAAGGTCATCATGAGCACTAGCAAGACAGGTCCCAGGATTGGATGCAGAAGATACCGATCGATCTGCTCGGACCGGGTCTTGGGCCGGGCCGCATCGCGACAAATGACGCTTTCGGCAACGGCCATCGCGCGGGCAGACAGGGCAGACGTTTCGATCCTGGAAAGGGCGCCGTCGCTGGACCGTATGGCATCCCTTCCCTTGCTCAGGAGATCCTGCGCCTCTGGACGATCACCACCTCGCTCGCGCAGATCTCCCAGGAACTTCATCTCGGCAGGACCTTCGACGTCGAAGACGACTCGCAATAGTTCCGCCCGCGTATGCTCACGGCTTCCGTCCAGAGACGACAACAGGGACAGAAGTTCCTCTGTGGCGGCTCCATACAAGCATCCGCTGGGCACAACCGACGATCCAATGTGGTCACAGGCGACACGTTTTATCTTATCGATTCCCTCGCCGCGACTGGCAACCACAGACACGACCGGGACACCGCCAAGATGCTGGGAAAGCATGTCAATGTCGATAGTTGTCTTGCGGCGACGGGCCACGTCGAGCATGTTCAGTGCTACCACGACAGGAAGACCAACTTCCATGATCTGTAAGAGCAGGTACAACCCTCGCTCCAAATTGGTCGCGTCAATGACACAGATGAGAATATCGGGCGGCCGGGTGGCATCGATACCGCCATACAGGGCGGAGGCAGCGATGTATTCATCGGGAGAGAAAGCGGCCAGCGAGTAAGTACCTGGGATGTCAATCAACTCATAGCGGTGCCGGTCCCGGTTGTTGTCATGAAAATAGCCCGAGACCTTCTCAACCGTAACACCAGGATAGTTGCCTACCTTCTGATTGAGGCCGGTGATAGCGTTGAAGATAGTCGTCTTGCCGCTATTGGGATTGCCGCAGATGGCTATCACGCCCGACTTCGCGGCGGCCGAATCAGCCGGTATAGATCTCATGGGCGGGGGATGATCCTATTCCTCCAACTCGACTGCCACCAGGGACGCCTCAGAGCGTCTCAACGAAAGGAATAGATCGCCAATCTTGACTTCGAGCGGGTCGTGCAAGGGAGCATTCCGCAAATAGACTATGGAACGACCGGGCACCAGACCGAGTTCCATAAGGCGGCGGGCCACGGGCGAATCATCAGAGAATCCTATTACCGTGCCTTTTTGCCCAGGAGCCATTCTGTCAAGATAAGTCATACTGCGAAGCCACTCACTTGTCTGCCACCAACCAACGTACTGTTAACATACATCA
>CAZHDS010000102.1:0-11626 GCA_964531495.1 uncultured Ignavibacteriales bacterium | reverse complement strand
GCGAAGGCTATCGGGAGAGTCTGCCCTGCCATAACAGTGACCGGTCCAACTGATATCAGGTACCTGATGTCGGCGCCATCGGTTACATCTTCCACTATCTCCTGCGGCGGATAGTCCCAGATTGGATCACTCGGCTGGATTGATGCGGCGTAATACTGGTCATAGTCGATCTCTCCGTTCGACATCAGGCGATACTTGTTGACGTCTCCCTCCGGAGTGCCGGTTCCACCGGTTCCGAAATCCCAAATGCTGTCGCGATGATGCGGTCCCCAATCACGCTCCGAACTGCCATTAGACACCCACCAGTTGTATGACACTCCTGGCTCATGCATGGGTCCGTTTACGAGCGTCACGCCAGTGACATGTCGCGGAGACTGAGAATTCCACTCCCCCGCTTGCGGGTCACCGTCGTTGTCGGCGATCCAGGCTAGATTGAGCGTGTCCGAGAGTTCACATCCGTCAATCTGATAAGGCCACTTATGAACATAGCCAAAGAGATCGTCCTGAGCGCTCTGGGGAGAACCGCCCAGGAGGCCCACATCGGCATCAATCATCAAGCCAACGTACATATCATGAATGGTCTCGCTGCCCATGTTGGTGATATCGTAGTTTAGCAGGACGAAATCCTCTTCGAAAGTGTCTGACCAGGAGTAAGAGCTCTGCGTGATCTTGACGTTGAGTGGAATATGCGGGCGGCCGAAATAGTCCGAGAGCACGCCATCGGTCAGCGTGTCAGAGAAGACGGCTATCAGGTCCTCATCGGATTCTGCCCTGGTGCTGTCCGGACCATGAATCGAACGATAGATCATGTCGCCATCAGGCGAGGCATCAGCGTGCATCTCGGCTGCCCCTTGCCAGCCATCGTGACCAACTGAGACCAGCGTGTCATTGCCAACCACGCCGCCGATCCACAGGGCACCTCCATAGAGATAACTTATGGACGAGTCCTTGGGATAGAGGCACGAGTACAACGGCTCGCCGGTGAAGCAGTCGATGGGCTGCGCCGGTGAATACTCACGACCGATCGTGCCGTTGTTTGCCACCGTGAGAGAGATTCGTCCGGCGTCATTGGCGGCCATACAGTGGGCCGGTGGCTGCGCTGATCCGGTAATTGGGATCCACAGCAGAAGAGCCAGCAGCAGCAAACGGCGTGAAAACAACATCGTTAATCCTATATTCTGGTGCCTAATTCCCTGATCGGCAACCTGATCCTGCGGATCCATCGCAGGGCGTGACTCATGTAATATACCTTACTTCTCATATCTGTCAAGGCGAAGACCGGTAGCCCCCAAAAGTCCCGGCCGCTCATAGGCAGCCGGGACACCTGCGTTGGTTCACCTTTCTATTTCATTAGTAGCATCTTTCGCGTCTCGGCAAACTCATCGACCTGCAGACGATAATAATAAACACCGCTGGCCAATCCAGGCGTGTTCCATTGGAAGGTATGTTCTCCGGCCTCAAGATCATCATCGACCAATGTTTCAACCAGCTGGCCCAGAGTATTGTAAACCTCCAGCGTCACTGGACTGGCAGCGGCAAGGCTGAACCTGATTTCTGTCGTGGGGTTGAACGGATTGGGATAGTTTTGGCTAAGAGAGAATCCCGTAGGCAGGCTCGCCTCTTCCCCGCTCTTCGAAAGGGTGGCCCTGATGAGACGACCATCCATGTCGCTCAGGAGCGCTTCGGACGGATAGCAGCGACCCTGGACTCTGAGCAACTGGTGCTGTCCGGGTTCGAAATAGGTGCCTCCCTCAGGGGCCAGCCAGCCGAAGCGATGGCGGTCACCGACGGCCGAATTGAACATTTTCATCCCGGGTGCCGTTAGATCCTCGATCGTCCCGTGAGCTTCGCTGATCAGACCCATCTCGATGCCTGCTATCATATGATCCGAGACCAGCGACAGCGTGGTTGCGTCGCCGTCGAACGCGTACTCAATTGCGGTGGCCGAGCTCATCGCCGGACGCGAAGCCGTATGTGCTGCCAGCTCCCCGCAACCAGGCAGGTCCGGTCCCTGGAGGAACATGTAGAATACGAGGTTAATCAAATCTACGATTGTGACCTGGCCATCCTGATCAACATCCACTTCCTCGATGACCGGCGGCGGATCTCCGCCGAGGAACATGTAAGCCACCATATCGAGCACATCACCAAGTTCCAGGGCTCCATCGTGATTGAAGTCACCCGGAAGCTCGCACTCTGGCCCGTGCCCTGGTTGCCAATCTGGTACGCCATCACCTTCCACCCAAAGGGTGTCGTCATTGCATATAAAGTATTCTCCAGCGTAACCATCACTGTCGGTGTCAACACCCGGGTTGTCATAAATCCATGAGGCCGAGCGAGCGTTGTTGAGCAAGTCCACCAGACTCAGGTTGTCTCGGTACTGATCCGGCTGATCGGGCAGGTTGGAGAGATTGCTCGGATCCTGGTGCAGGTCGGTTCCCCCCACGTAGGCAAACACCAGCGGCAGGGTCTGCCCGGGATACAGATCAAACGGTCCGACCGAGATCAAGAAGCGCGTATCGTAGCCATCGGTGACATCGTCCTCGATTGCTTCGGGCGGATCCTCCCAGAGCGGGAACGACTGTCCATTTACGCTCGAAGTGAAGTACTGATCATAGTCCACCTCACCGTTGCTCAGCACGAAGTACTTGTTAGCATCCCCTTCGGGAGTTCCGGTCCCGCCCGTCTGGTAGTCACGATAATTGGCCAGCATACGGGGACCAAAGTCGAGGGCTGGATTGCCGTTGCTCACCCACCAATTATAGGATATTTTGGCATCATCGATCGGCGCACTCACTAACGTCACGCCCGTTACATGCCTGACTGAGGTCGCATTCCATTCGCCAGCAGTCGGATCACCATCGTTGTCGCCGATCCAAGCGAGATTGACGTCGTCGGTATACGAACAGTCACAATGCGGGAATTGTGCGGATTGGACAAAGCCGGAGATGTCGTCCGTAGACCCGGCCGGACCGGTCTCAGAGAGATCGAGTACGTCAGCATCGACCATCAGGCCTATGTAGGTTTCTTGCAGGGAATCAGCACCGATATATTCGATGAGATAATGCAGGAAGACTATATCTTCGGCGTCTGCCGCCGACCAGACATAACTGTTCCGGGTTACTTTCACATCAAGCGGCATGTGCGGCCGACCGAAATAGTCAGCCATTACTCCATCGGTCGTGGTGTCCGTATAGATCGCTGTGAAGTCCTCATCGGAGACGGCGTCCAGATCGGCGGTGTCACGGTGCACCATGTAGCCGAAAGGTGCCTCATCTGGAAACATCTCAGCGGCCTGCTGCCATCCGTCGGCTCCGAATGACACCAGTGTATCATCACCCACTATCGCGCCGATCCACAGAGCCCCGGCGAACAAGTAGGAACCGCTTGAGTCGGCCGGATAGAGGCAGGACTCCAGCGGATCACCGGTGAAGAAATCGTAATCACCAGCCGGCGTGAAGTTCCGCCCGATAGTGCCGTTGTTGGCCACGGTGAGGAGCATATCATTGGCCCGATGGGCCGCCGCACCATGGGCTGGGACCCCTTTGTTAAGCGAGATCCGGGATTTTCCCAAATCAGTCTGATCGACCGGAGATCGTGCCATCGCGCCGGCTGACATTAGCACCATGACGGCGATAGCTATGACCGCTAGCCGGTACAATCGACTGTCGACGGATCGCTGATGATCGGTTTCAGCGGACCCACAATTCGTTTTGCGTACTTGTCTCATATCTGTGCCTCTCCTGAAGCAAAGGAGTGAATAACTTGGCCGTACAATACACAGGCGAACAAACTCAGAAATGGTTTGCCGCTATTTATTGGATTGACTATTCTTTTCTATGCCTGATATAACATCCGACCTTGATCTGGTTTCGCGCTTCCTCGATGGTGACGATACAGCGGCTCGCACTGTTGTGGAATTAATCGACAAGGCTCTTACTCATTGGTCCCGTCGTTTCGGCTCCGAGATAGACGACATCCGCTCTGATGTTAACTACAAGCTGCTTTTGTCTTTGAGGGAGGGTGCTTTCGAGTTCAAGTCATCCCTTAAGACCTACATTAATAGGCTGGCCAATCACACCTGTATCGATTATTGGCGGTATCAGAAACGGGTCAAACTCACTGATATCAACAATATGGACCTGGCTGCGAAGGAACTGGACCCGGAGCAGCAAATGGAGAAGAGTCAGTTTGCCAGGCTTCTGTTTCGGGTGCTGCGAACCCTGCCCAGGGAATGTATCCAGCTATGGCGAATGAACTTGCAGGAAGGTCTCACCTGCGACCAGATCGGATCGAAGTTAGGCCAAACTGGGGCGTACATTCGGCGCAAACTGTGGCTTTGTCGGGAGAAGGCGAAAGATTTCCGAGACAAAATCCTTCATAGCGACAAACAATTGTGACTCTGGTTCGCCAGTTAGAAAAGGAAACAAAGCGAGCCTGCAATGGATGAATCGAATAACTATCACGATCTCACGGTTGACTATGTAAGTGGCCGACTCTCAGTTGAGCAGCGACGGGACTGCGAAACACTCATGGCCCGAGACTCCGAGCTGGCCCGCGAGATCAGCCTCGCGGCCCAGATGGACGTGGGCATCACCCTGCTTGATCGGATCCAGGCCGATCATGTTGATAGCCTGAATCTCGTAGTTTATGCTCAAGGCCCAGAGGAACTGGATCAATCCATCCGAGGCACCCTTGAAGAACACCTGCGGGAGTGCTCGTCATGCCGCAACGAACTGGCCGAGTGTCGCACCGCCCTCAGCGCCAATACTGACACTCCCGAAATCGCCTTTGATCCCGCCGGTGCCGGTGAACGGCCTCAGGTGACACCGATTGGCCGCGTATTCAAGTACGCGGCCTCCGTGGCAGCCGTCATCATCCTGGTTGCGGGGACATATTTCGTCACTCAGCTGACTGGGCCATCTGAACCAACAGTGGCAGTCTATGAGCTGAGCTCCGGCACTGAGCGCAGCCTGCAGGCTGGCAACGAGATCGTTCTCGACAGTGACGTTGACCTGGTACGCTTGGAACTTCTGTTGCCAACACTTGAGGGACGCGATTACGACTATGCGGTTGTTGATTCGAAAGATAAGACTGTCTTCGAGCTACCCGATCAACGACACCAGTTACCGATTGTTTTGGACATTCCCGTTACCTATCTTGCCTCCGACGACTACACTATATGGGTAACCGAACAGCCATCGACAAGTGGCGAGAGTTCTCGCCTCGACACCATCAAGGTGTACTTCCGCCTGAACCGGCTGGAGTAGGTCCTTCCTTCATCACGAATACTCGCTCTGGAATGCAATTCTTCCGCATCGTGGGCGCGTTTGTTGTCGTGGGATTGTTACTCGCGATTGGGAGTGGTTGCTCGAGTCGCCATCAAGATCCAGCGCCCGACGTAGATATCCTGAAATGCTATCGAGCTGGCGACGATGCCACTTTCGCGAGCTACGCCCGGACAAACCATTGGCCGTGCCGACGTCAGATCAGCGAGTTGCTGCATGATTACCTGCAAGCGCGGATCGATAGCACGCCCGCCATGATAGACACGATAGCAGCTGCCCTGACGTGGATGAACGCTGGCTATGAGGCGGCTCAGGGATTGACCGACTTGTCGCATCAGTGGGACAAGTATCAAAAGTGGGATCGGGCCGAGATTGTTCGAAAGCGTCAGCTCGATTCTCTTTACGGGGCCATCCGTCGACAGGCCGCAGACGGGGATAGCTTCGAAGCCCAAAACGAAATCGCCGAAGCGCTGAAAGGATTGGGAAGGGACTATCTGGATCTGGGTGACACGACCAGCGCTGCTTCGCTGTTTGGCTACCTGGGACAGATACAGTACAACTGGCAGCAGCCTGGTTCAGCCCGCAAGTACCTTCAGCTCGGAAACGAACTGAGCCAGGAAGCAGGACGATTGGATTTCCAGGCCGACTGTCTGCTCTATCTCGCTCATCTGGCCAGTGTTCACCAGGCTGACTTCCAGCAAGCGGAGATGTACCTCGGACAGGCACTCAGAAACTTTCGCCAGCTCGGAAATCACCGGCGCGCGATATTCATCCAGACTCAGCGCGCCTACAACCAACAACAGACATGCCGCTACGATCGCGCCACCACCTACGCTCGGTCGGCTCTGTCCGAGGCCCAGCAATTCGGCGACGTTCGATCAGAACTATGGTGCACCCACCTGCTGGCCGAGCTCTACCTCGACCGCAGTCTGCTGGACTCCGCCTACGCGTTTGCCGAAAAAGCCCGACAACTGCGGGAGGAACAGGTTCGCCAGGAGTCCACGGAGCGCCGCCTGTCAGACCTCGCTCACACAGAAAGTACTATCGCCCTGATTCTGGACCGGCAGGGCAAGCATGATCAGGCCCTGGAACGACATGAGCAGTCTTGTCGGCTATTCACGCAGGCCAATGACAGCTCCGGACTGGGGCTCGCTCTTGGGCGGCAGGCTTGGTCGCATCTGCGAGGCGGTCGCTTCGTCGCCGCCGAGACCAACTTCGCCAGGAACCTGGCGGTCGCCACGAAATTCGAAACACGCTTGAATGCCATCTACGGTCTGGCTGTTTCGGCCTATCTCCAGGATGACCTGGATCTGGCGCAGCATCATTTGGAGCGCGGTCTCGCTCAGGTGGAACATGCCCGCAGCCTGCCCAGCCTGGCTGAATTGCGGGCAGGGATCCTCGCCGACAAAGTGGAGCTCTACGATCTCCAGGCCCTCATTCACTTTCGCAGATATCAAGCCGGAGGCAGACCAACGCAGCTTGATTCGGCGTTGACAATTATAGAGCAACGACAGGCGCGAACACTGGCTGAGAGCCTCAGTGGTCCCCCTCCGGCCGTCAATCCCGACCATAGTGCCCTCTTGGATAGCCTCTCAAGAATCCACGGCCGTCTCGCGTTAGTATCGGAGAACAATGAGGTTCTTGAGGCGATCGCTTTCAACCTGCAGGACTCCCTGATGCAATTGAGGCTGGCTGACTCGTCGGCGGCGAGATCGTCTCGTGGCGAAATTCGCGTCGGGCTGCCAATGGGATGGCGGTCAGAAATTCTGGGCGAGCACGGAGTCATGCTGGCGTATGTTCTTTCGGACTGGGGTGGCTTCGTGGTGGTGGCCGAGACCGACTCAATGACGGCTTTGGCCCTTCCAATGCCGTACGATTCCATAAGAACCATGGGGCAACGCTATCATGCCGCCATCTCGCGAAGGCCGCAGGTCGCTGGTTTTGAGTCAGGCTTGGATGATTCTCTGGCTGTTCAATTGCGGCAGGCGCTTGTCCCGGATAGACTCATGGAACGGTTCGCCGACCGCCACGTGACTATTCTTCCTACGAAAATCCTTCATCATCTTCCGTTCGGTACGCTCATGGATGATGATGGCAGTTACCTCGCCGAGAGTATGGCAATCAGCTACGCTCCATCGGTCGCAGCTCTGTTGGCGATCAGGAAGAGCGAACCGCAAGGTAAGCAAGGTAGTACTGTCGTCGCCATGGGGGATCCCGAGATCGGTCGTGAGTCGGGTATCGCTGGACTCGAGTTTGCAGCATCGGAGATCCTCTGCGTATCAGAAGTGCTGGGCCCGGAGCATGTGATAAGCATCACCAAAGGTGAGGCCTGCCGAGAGAGGCTCAAGACGATCGATTTCACTGATGTCAGCGGATGGCATCTGGCCACCCACGGAATATCTGATCCGGGGGATGCGTCACGCTCGGCCATTTTGCTCTCGGCCACGGAGAACGATCCGGGATCAGGCTGGCTGCGTGGATATGAGATAAGTCAAATGCACCTGCCCATCGATTTCGCGTTTCTGTCAGCCTGCGAATCTGGTCAGGGAGAATACTTACCGGGCGAAGGCGTGCTAAGCCTCTCACGGTCATTTTTATTGGCCGGCTGTCGGGCGGTTGTTATCACTGGCTGGAAAGTCGATGATCGTGCTTCGGTGGGTTTTGTACGACGATTTTATGAGAGCCTGCACAAGGGAGCGACCGTCGCGACTTCCCTGACGATGGCCCAACGAGAATACATAAACTCCGCCCGGCCGCTCTACCGCCATCCCTACTTCTGGGCCACCTACCGTGTGGTGGGAGTGGGCTTCTAGCTGCTCGGCTTTCGCGTTGAGAATTGCCCTTCCATAAACCAACTCTATTGCCTGCAAAGACCGCACGTCCCCTGAAGTCCATGCCGTTTCACTCCAGATTCTAAGGCTCTGCGTTCCGCATGCCAGAGCTGGGAAACGTGAACAAAAAAGGGACAGCCCCAGAGGGGCTGTCCCTGGCATGTAAAAGATTACTCTAGCCCTGGCCTATTTACCATACTCCGGACACATGGGGGGCTCCGGACCATCCATGAACATGTAGGTCACAAGGTAGATCAGGTCAGCGATATCGAGTTTCAGATCGACCACGAGGTCAATCTCCTCAAAGCTCACCGGGGACTGTCCTTCCTGGAACATATATGTGACGTAGTAGATCAGGTCGGCAATATCCAGTTCCGGTTTGTCCAGTGGCTCAGTCGGGTTCCCCCGTCTCCCTTCGCACGGGAAACGAACCGTTGTCGGGGTCCAGACCTCACCAGCGTCGGGATCACGGCCAACCAAGAGCGGGTAATTCACCAACTCTGATTGCTCGGTAGGACCAAGCGGTTCCAGAGTGATGAGAATCGGGCGCCACCAGGTACTGTCGGCCGGCGGTTCGTCCACACTGATGTAGACGTAGCCGATTCTCCGAATGCCTGGCGCGATGTCGTACTCGGGCTTGGTTGACATCAAGGCAATGTCGATTGTGGCATTGGCCACGTCGATGTCAAACAACTGGTAGAAGCTATAGACGCTGCCCGTGTCGATGCGCACCGAATCAATGGTTGGGATGGTCGGTCCAACTCTGATCTTGACGGGGAGAGAAGCCACGGTCAGAGGTGTGTCCGTGTACAAGAGGAACTCCACCTGGAACGAGTTGTTGCCAGGCGGAAGAATGTCCGGCGGCGGGTAAGATGATTGGAACGAAAACAGGAAAGTACCATCTGCGATCGGCCCCTCCAGTTTGCCCTGCGACGACGGGCACTCGGGACACGGACCAGGGCCGTAGAGACACTGCTGGATTCGCGCCAAATCACTGACCGTGAACAGATTGTGGCCGTCGGCTTCCGCCAGGGCCAGGTTGGGTGGGGTCATGCCATTCATGAAGAGGTACTGTTTGGCGTTGTGGAAGTCGCTTGGCGTAACCTGGCCATTGGCGTTTACATCACCGCAACCACAGAGGCATCCGCCTATAGTGAAGCAGTGGGGCCCGTCCCATGATGGCACAGTGGTGGTACCACCCTCGGCGTCCCATCTCCAGCTTCCCATTGGACGATACCAGCAAGTATCGATACACAACTGCCCGCCAGTGTAAGTCTCGTCTATTCCAGACAGCTTGATCCTGTACGCCGCATCGGCGAAGCCATTGGAGAGACCGTTGCCGTCAAAGGCATAGCTGGCAAACGCGATCGTATCGGCTCCGGTCCCGGTCACACCTTGACTGACGACTGTCCGGTCCCCATCCATGATCCAACTGCCCAGAGCATTGGTGAACGAGCCCGTTGTATTAGCCCAGTCGGCGCCGGTCGGTGAGTAGATGCGGAATCCGTTGGACGCCGAGGTCATGTCGTGGCCGGTCGCATTGTCCAGACGAATATAGAAGACAATCGAATCATCAGTGGTAATAGCAGAAGGCCCTACCTGGCCATAAATGTGGTCGATCGAGACGGACCCGCCGGAGACTGTCTGACAGGCCCCGGTTTGGCCGCAAGGCACCGGGTTCGGACCCGAGCCATCCCGATAGGCCGCCAGATGCCGCAAATCGGCCAGATCACCCCAGTCGCCACAACCGTCAGCATCGGCTTCCTCCATGCAAGGGGGAGGGGGGCCGTACGCAAACAGGTAATCGTCAAGGTAGCTCACATCGGCGTTATCAGGTGAACCGCCGGAGTGGTTGATGTCACCACGCTCGGCGCAGCAGGAGCCAGCGGAGATAGTGAAGCAATGCGGTCCACTCCACGATGGCAAGACGGTGGAACTGGCCGAATTGGTCCAAAGCCATTGGTTCGATGGCGGATACCAAGCAGAGTCAATGCAGATCTGTCTGCCCACATACGCCGCGCTTAGGCTGCCAATCTCAATCGAATAGACGACTTGGTCGAAACCGGCGGCAACCCCGGTACCGTACCACGAAACTCCCGTAAAACCTACCGTATCGGCACCACTGCCGGTAGCACCGGCAAGGGTAATGAACTCAAAGTAGTCGAAATCAACCGAACTGTACCCTGGGGCATAGCTTCCGACGACAGCGTCCCACTGAGCCCCGCTGGAAGAATAGACTCGGAAGCCATTGGTAACGGCCGAGATGGCGGCAGGTGTGCTGTTGGTCAAGCGTAAGTGGAAAGTCACCGGTTCATCGATAGCAATCAGCCCGGGACCGACTTCACCATCGACATGATCGAGGGACATACTGCCACCGGCAACTGGTGGCAAACCCACGGAATCGCAGTCGAGAGGATCCGGTCCTTCCTGGAACATGAATCGGACCAAGTACTCAATATCGTGAATGTCGCCCTCTCCCCCCCATCCGTTCACGTCAGCCTCGGGCAAACACGGGGGCTCAGCCCCCTCCTGAAAGGCGTAGGCGACAAGATAAAGCAAGTCGGCGATATCGGGGACGCCACCGCCCGAACCGTCGTAATTTACATCGCCGCGCATACCGACACAACATCCAGTATCGCCAACGGTGAAGTTGTCAACGTACCACTGCTTGCCTTCGGCAACCGTAGTTTCAAAGTCACCCGAGGATCCACTCTGCTGAGTGGCCAATAGGGTATAAGCTATCAGGTTGCCACCGCTCGCGGCCAGCGTATGATTTTGACGATAGGTCGCAACCATGTGCAGGTCGTTGTACTGGCTGGAATCAGCAGTCGTGAAGCCAGTGTGGTTGGTCATATGATTCCAGAGGGAATCAGGCGAGAAGTGACCGAGCGGGTAAACCTGTGTGGCATTGTCCATCGCGTACATACCATACTGAGCATCGCCCGGCACAGTGCTGCCGTCTTCGAAGATATTGAGGACAGCAAGGCCGCCGAATCGCCCGTTGTTGCGAGTACACTCCATCGTATCCTGACTGTACTCTTCACCAACCTGATACATCAGGTTCAAGGAACCGTCGTACCCGCTGCCGTTCCAGTTAGCACTGTCACTAGGAATGTCCCAGTCAACTCCCTCGCCAATTGCCAGACCGGTCAGTGTGCTACCCGTTAGATTAGTGAATTTGGTCGCCTGAAGCACGAACTGAGGACCTGATATATTCGGCGCTATCGTCACCTGCTCGATCAGGATCATGGTGTCACGGCTGACGAATTCAGTTACAGTGTACTGGCAGTCTGGAACACCCTGAGGGGTCATCCAGACCGGGTAGGCCTGCACTGGATCTTCGCGAGGGAAGAAGCCACCGTCGTAGAAACCGTCATTGGGGCCACCACCGGCGAACGTGTAATCGTACATCGAGTAGTTACAGTCGATCTCGCCACCGTTATCCCAGCAGAGGATCGGGGAACCATCATACAGGTAGACACGTGATTCTTCCAAGTATGGGTTGGT
>CAZHDS010000101.1:0-11650 GCA_964531495.1 uncultured Ignavibacteriales bacterium | reverse complement strand
GGCACCGACTACCACAAATAGAAAGCGCCCGACCACCTGGTGACCGGGCGCTGAGAATCTCTGTTTCGGAAAACTACTTCAACAAGACCATTTTGCGCGTCTCACTGAAGTCGGTAGCTTCCAGACGGTAGAAGTAGATACCGGAAGCAACCGGGGTACCGTCAGAGTTGGTGCCATTCCACGTTACCACATGGTGTCCGGCAGCCGAGCTGCCGCTATTATCAGAGACCATCTCACCATTGATATTGTAAATCGACAGATTCCAATCCGAGGCTGTAGCCAGGGAGAAACTGATCGTTGTGGTCGGGTTGAACGGGTTCGGGTAGTTCTGCCCCAACGAGAACTCTGCCGGCAGACTGCTCCCCTTCGTCACCGTCAGATACGGCTGACCGTAATAATCGACGATCTCAGTTTCGCTCAGCGTGATGGAGCCGTTGCCTCGATACGGGATTTGTATAATATCGTGGGCACCGGCTGGAATGGTTGCCTGGCCAATACTCAGGACAAGTATTCGCAACTGTCCGTCCTGAATCGACCAGATCAAGTCCAGATCTCCGCTGGCCTCGGTCAATTTGGGCGCATCCACGATTCCCACGTCGCCTTCCAAATCGAAGACGAATAACCCAGCACCGATTTCATCGGATGACTCTGTGGCGATGGACAATTGGCCCAGCTCCTGAGTCGTGCTGACGATGAGGGCATCTTCGTGCGGTGTCAGTTTTGGAATTGGCGGGGTGTCACCTATTACAACCCGAATCAAGAGCACGAGATCGGCCACCTGCAGGGTCGCTCCATCGGCGTTGACATCGGAAGCGGCGATCTGACCGGCCACATTGACGGTGAAGACACTCAGGCCGTAGATGAAGTAGTTCGAGAAGACAACGGCATCAGCGATTTCGTAGGGAACACCGTTGAGGTTCAGGTCACCTCGGGCATCAATCGAGTCAGGGTGCACAATGCAGATGCCGCCGTTGTAGTACTCGATACAGCGGATAGGATCGACCTTGCCGCCACCGAAGCAGGCGTCAGGAGTACCCTGTCCATTGTCTCGGGACGATTCTGGGTAGGTTGCATTGTCCGCTTCGTCCCAGACCAGTCGATAAGATTCCCGGTCGTACGGGTTGTAGATGCGAAGGTCAACATATAGCTCAGTACCGGTCGTGTCGGAAACAGCGTTGTCACCGCAATCAAGCGTGACAAACTGAATCGGCAAGTAGGTGTCACCTAGGTTCTGATCATTAGCAATCAGGAATTCCATGATCAGGAGAGTGCCGTTGGGATTCAGAGTTGCGTGATCTGGATGCACAGGACCGTTGTTTATGTCGGCAATGCCCACGAAGCGCACGAGTCCAGAGGGAATGCCCGCACCGCCGGAAGCAATAATGCGGTGAGCGAAGTACTCCCATCCAAAGGCATCGCCTGCGATAGCAGCACCGATCTGGACGCCCCGGAAAGTCAACTCGGAGGCTCCGTAGCCAATCAGGATATCAAAGCCACCAATGAACATTTCGGTCTCGATGTATATTGGTACCTCTTTGACGATTCCCACTTCAACACAATCATCGAAGTTGTTTTCGATCGTGAGATACATGCATACCTCGCAGTCCGGCCGCTGGAATACCTCCACAAAGAATGAGCCGCTGTCAGTATGGCAACCGTCGTAGGTCACAAAACAGTACTCGTGCAAACCGTAGGCGATATCCGCAGGCAAGCAGACATATCCTGAATCGACTCGTACGTTGGTAAATTCGCCCGTGCCGCAGCGCATGACCAGGCTGTCGATACCTTCAGCGTCGGTGGCGTAGATGCCCTCAACGCAGATAACATCGAGATCATCATCACAGCGATAATATGTGAAGGGGCCGACCGGCAGGAACAGCTCCGGCATCTGATCGGCAGTTACGTCAATGACGGTCCAACAAGTATCATCGCCGCAGTCATTGTGTACAGCGATGCCGACACCGTATGTGTCCGGCGCGCTCACGTTGATGCACACCTCACCGTTGTCATAGACGACGCCATCGGGAGCCGCATGATCGGGATCGTCAAGCAAGGTGACTATGGCTGTCGGATCATTGATCACAACATCGTAGCAAATCTGAACCGGTTCTTCGAGACAAACCAGCGTATCGATTTGACCGACACAGCTCACGGTCGGTTCTTCGCCTACCGTGACAGAGACTTCGAACGTATCGGTAGTGTCGCCGCACTCCGCAGCGACACGCACGGTTATGCGGTAGATGCCCGAAGTGTCAGCCCAGAACGAGATTGTATCGGTGGCAGCATCGAACACACCGTAACTAACGTCTACATCCGCGTCGGGCGGAGAGATTCCGATTAGTACGTGGATGGAGTCCGGATTGCACAAGGCGTAGAATTCTCCGCCGAACCATTGCATGACAGGCCTGCCACCTTGGTTGACGGCAACAATCAACTCATCGGAGCTGGATTCGTCACAGGTATCCTCGGCTCGAACCGTGATGGTATAGGTTCCGAAATCAGGCGGCGTGAAACAAACCTGGCCGTCGACGATGGTCGCACTGCCGCTCGGCAGAACCGTTGTGGTTACTAAGCCGACATTGTCCTCGGCATCCGTGATCGTCACCGGGAAGCATAGTTCGACAGGCTCGCAGACTCTGATTGTAGTGTCGTTACCGAGCACAATCTCAGGGGGTGTATTGATCGTAGAGGTGATATTGAATTCGCAAGTATCCGGGCCGCATTCACTGACCGCAACCAACTGTACCAGCAACTGGCCGGACTGGCCAATCGGTACACAGACCTGGCCAGCGTCTATATAGGCCCCGGCTGGCTGCGTAACGGTAACACTGGTCGCCGACGGAGATACTTCGAAGTCGAAGCACATCGTCTCAGGATGACAGAGGGCTACGGCCGTATCGCCAGGGCAGGAAATCAGATTGCTGCTGGAGATATCGACGATCGCAACGATCTCGCAGTAGTCGCCATTGCAGGGCCCCTCGACCGATACGCCGATCCGATAGGTGCCGCTGGTGTCAGCCCAGAAGCACAGAACGTCATCTTCCACTGTGCCAAAATCGGCATGGATGGTGTAGTCTTCTCCGATAACGTCGAGAGGTATGCAGACCCGGTTCGGCTCGCACATCGAAGGTACGATGAAGGGCTCCAACGGGCATTGCACTGTAACCATGTCAGCCAGCTGGACAGGGACGCAGGCCATGGCCGTATCCGCGGCGCCGCAGGAATCGATGGCAATTACTTCGATGCAATAGGTTCCCGAAGTGTCATCGACCGTGAAACAGAGTTCCTGCTCGATGGGATCATAATATCCAATGCTGGTTGTGACTTCGACCACCGTCTCGATACCGTCGGCGTCGCATACGCCGATGGGTACGCAAACTTCTTCAGCACAGGCTTCTATGAGCGTATCACAGCAGTATTCCAGATAAGGCGGCGTGTTTGCCCAAAGATGCACGATCATTGTGTCGGATCCGATTTCGCCACAGGAGTCAATGGCATTTACGATGATCTCGTAGTCGCCGCTTTCCTGGCCGAAGAAACAGACCTGTGATGTGTAAGGATCGTACTCCAGATATGGGAAGCCATCGAAGGATATCTCCACGAGGTTACCGTCGGGGTCGTCAACAGCCACTGGTACACAGATCCATTCCCAGACGCAGAGCGAGATGGAGGTATCTGGCGGCAGCAGCGCCACCGGCGGCTGGTTGCACTCAATCGTCACCGTGAAGCTGCAACTGATGGTGTCGCAGGGCGTGATAGCCAGGACTGTGATCGGATTGGTGAAGCCACACTCGGCCGAGAAACAGACCACTGACTCAGCCTCGTCGAACCAGGCATTGACGCCTATTACTTCAATCACGGCCGCCTCAGGCAAACCGGACAATTCGATGGGGAAGCAATAAGTCCCTGATTCGCAGGCAAAGATCGATGTGTCGCCGGGGCAGGTGATGGATATGCCCTGGTCGGTTTCGACTGTGACGGTGGCCGACGATGTGGCGGTTATGCCGCATTCATCCGTAACCGTAACGACGATTTCATAGGTGCCACCATCATAAGGTATGAAGCAGACCTGACCGTCAGCGTAGGTTCCGTGGGACACTTCTACGGAGGCGATATTGTCATCAGGATCAAAGACCGCGACGGGCAGGCACATCTCAGTCGGATAGCAGAGATACACCGATGTGTCTTTCATCTGGCTTATCTCGGGAGGATTATTGCGATCGATGGTAATAGTGATACTATCGGCATCGGACCCACAGACACCAGAAACGGTCACCTCGATGAAGTGGTCGCCGGAGGTCTCAGGTACAAAACAAACCTGGCCGGTTGACGGATCGTAACTGCCGAAACTGGGGACAACCGTTTCGTAGTCACCGGTCAAAGATACGTCGAAACAGATTTCCTCGCCTACGCAGACGAAGGACGCAAAGTCATCGGGAAGGCTAACGGTTGGTGCCTCGCCAAAAGTGATAGTGACATGGATCGTATCTTCAGTGCGTTGTTGGCACTCGTCGGTGCCCCACAAGATAATCTCGTAGACACCGGCTGTATCGGCCCAGAAGCAAATCTGCTGGCCGTCGAACTCTCCGTAGGTAACCGAGGCGTCACTGAGGTCGCCATCAAGGTCGTCAACTGAGGCATCAAAGCAAACAGTGCCCGGCTCACAAATACTCGTTGTGAAGTCTTCCGGAATGGTCACTACCGGCGGGCGATTGACATCGACCGCGACCGGAATAATACAATCATCGGTGTGACCGCAGGTATCAGAAACCTGGACATGCAGGTCGAACGAAGTCGTGACATCGGCCATGAAGCAGACTGTCGTGCCGTTGATGGACACGTTATCGTAACTGCCGACCAGCTCAAACGTCAGGGGGCCGCCCTCGGGATCCTCACCGGCAACGTCGAAACAAAGCTCGGTCGGTTCACAGACGGAGAAGATCTGCTCCCCGGGGCAAGTTATGGTCGGCGGGCGATCAATGATAATCGTGATGCGCACGGTGTCTGGCTCGCAGGGCGGACAGAATGGAGGTTGAACACCGCTCTTAACGTAGTCGCAGGGATCGACGGCACAGTATGCAAACACATAGGTCGCCGAATCGACATCGTCGGGCGAAAAACAGGTCTGTCCAGAGGAATCAGTCAACGCCTCGAACCAACCCGGACCGAGTTTCTGATAGATTTCGATATTGTCGCCATCTGGATCGTGCGCGATGACATCGAAACAAACTTCGGCGACGTCACAGAGGTATATCTTCTGGTCCCCAGTTATGAGCACCGGCGGGTTGTTAAATGTAATTGTATCCTCGACGATGCCGGTGTCACCACCGCAGGCGTCAGAGACGGCCACTTCGAAGCGATAGATACCGTCGGTGGTCGGGTAGTATGTGATTTGGCCATTGTTGTCGATCGTGCCTTCACCGGAGAGGATCTCAAAAAACAGGTCGTCGCCATCGGGATCCCAGTAGGCTACGCCGACTTCGCGGCTTTCGACCGGATCGCAGAACTTCTCGGAGGTGTAGCGGTCGGTGATTTCAGGATTCTGATCAACGTCAAAGATCACCTGGAAACTCATTTCGCAATGGGCATTGCAGCTATCGATGGCCCAAATTGTGAAATTCTGTGTGCGCGGCACATCGGTCGTATAGCAGAACATGCCATCGACGACTTCACCGCCGCCATAGGTAATCTGGAATTCATCAAAGTTGCCATCGGGATCATCAGCGAAGAGCGGCAGACAAACAGTCTCACCCTCGCAGATGCTGACGGTCGTGTCCGACGGACCGGAACACGTAGGGGGGCGGTTTCCGTTGACAGTAACTACGGTGATGCAAGTGTCAGCCAGGCCGCAGTCGTCGGTCACGATGAACTCAAGCTCGTTCTCTCCCTCATCCGGGTAGAAGCAAACGCTGCCATCAGTGATGGTAACACCATTCACAGTAGCCGAAGAGACATTGTTGTCCGGATCGGAATAGGCAAAACCGTCAACGCAAATGGCTTCGGAGTAGTCGCAGACGCTGATAGGATCGATCAGCGGACAGGTGGCCACGGGCGGCTCATTTCCGAGCCTGAGCAGCATTTCAGTGCTGGTCAGCTCGCCGCATTCATCCTCGGCTAAGACGGTGATTTGATGAGTGTCACCAATGAAATCATCCACACAAATGAGACCGGTCGCGGCATCAAACACTCCCCCGTCAACTGTGAGATTGAGGAGATTGCCGTCGGGGTCGTTTATTCCTACGGGCACACAGACGCCGCCTTCAGCGCTGCACATGCCAATCGTCGTGTCGGGCGGAAGCACCACCTGCGTGGGCTGATTACAGCCAACCTCAACGTCAAAGCTACAGGAGTAAGTCCCGCAGGCGTCGGTTACAATCACTGTAATGGTGTTTGTGAAGGCGCATTCGCTGAAGAAGCAAACTTCGCTGGTCTCGGCGTTCCACCAAGTGTTGAGGCCGGTCACATCCACGGTGTACTCATTACCCTCTGGGATTCCGTTGATTTCGATCGGGAAGCAGAAAGTGTCGAGTTGACACGTGAAGACTAGCTGGTCTTTGGGGCAGACAACCTCAACCGCCTCGCTGTTAGTAATCGCTACGGTGATCACATCCCTGGTAGTCAGGCCGCACTCATCGGTGGCCGTTACTTCAATCACAACGTCACCGGACTTGTACGGGATGAAACACACATACCCGTCAACGTACTCGCCCAAGGAGGTCGCGACGTTCATCAGATTGTCGTCGCTATCAGACACCGCCACTGGCAGACATATCTGAGTTGGAACACACAGATGAATAGTAGTATCAGCTCCCAGAGACAGCTCTGGAGCGGAGTTCATAGCTACCGCGAACACGGCGGTGCATCGTCCATGGCTACCAGCGGCGTCAGTGGCCGTGATCTGAATTTCCAGGTCCCCACCAGTATCGGGAGAGACGCAGAGTTCACCTGTGGCCGGATCGATTGTGGCTGGAGAACCATCTGGTATCGAAAAGACGAGACCACCGGCACCAGGATCCAGGACAGTCGTAGGGAAGCAGTAGCTTCCGTCCTGGCAGGCGAAAATGCTCTCGTTGGCACAAGCGATTTCCGGCACAATGTTAGCGGCTCTGGCATCGCCGACGGCAATACTTCCCATCAGCAGCGCCAGGGCTGCTATTGCTAAGAAAGGAAACGTCCACGACCTATTCATTATTTCCTCCAAGAGATGTTATCATATTCAAAGTTGCCTTCTGGTCGGCAATCATATTCAATCTCAATCGATCTTCAATCAGAGCTGCTTTGCTTTGCCCCATAGAGATACGACTCCTACGAGGGCTCGAAAAAAGCGATATAAATGCATCCGTAGGACGGAGTGCAGTACAGTAGAAACCAGTAGTAAATAGGCACATATTTTCGTGCATCTTAATATAGCCTTAAGCGTTCGATTGTCAACACCCTTCGACTCACAAGACGATAGACGCAATTATCAAGCCAAGCCGTTAATCTGTTTGATTACTGGAGGTTACAAGAAATGGGATCGGAATTGCGCAGACGCGTGCGGGTATTATGAAAGTCGGTGGCCAGATTGTGTGAAAATAAGGACCAGATAAATCTGCATCGCCGGCCGTCCAAAGGATGCAACCGGAGCAGCGCTATTCGGCGTCGACATCAGAGCAGAAGTGACCTCGGGCTCAGTGCTTTTCAGATCCGACCGCCAGGGATGGCGGGCGGAATATCCGAGTGGTCCGAGACTTCAGGGGGATGCAGGGGACATTTAGAGACCGGCGGTATCTTGCCTGACACCGCCGGTCTGTTTTGTGATACAGAGACAATCAGCTCCGGGCTAGTTCTCGCCCCCTAAGATGATCGGCAAATTGCCAGCGCCATTACCGACCACAATAACCTTGGTGTTAGGCGATTCGGCGATCTTGAGAGTCGCCTCAATACCCTTCCACTTGAGCAGAGAGGTTGTAATACCGGCGCTGACGATACTCTGGAAGTCGGCGATACCCTTAGCCTCAATCCGTTTGCGGTCAGCCTCCAGCTTTTCCTTCTCGATCGTAAACATCATCTTCTGGGCTTCCTGATCGGCGGTCAGCTTGAAGTTGATAGCCTCCGAGATTTTTTGCGGGATTTGCACGTCCCGAATCAGGACGTTTTCGATGGACATAAACTTGTCTGCCATGGCTGAGCGCAGGCCAGTGACAATCTCGTCGGCCAGCTCCTCGCGTTTGGTGGAGTAGATCTCCTCCGGTTTGTACATGCCGGAAACCTCGCGGGCAATCCCTCTGATCGAGGGCGCGATGGATACATTGTAGTAGTTGGGCCCGATCGTAACCTGGAGTGAATCGAGCTTTTCAGCATCAGGGCGATAGAGAATGGATACTTCCATTTTGATCGAAGCTCCGTCCGAAGACAGCACCGTCAAAGACTCTTTGCTCTCCTGCAACTGTACCTTGTAGACGAACATAGAGTTCCACGGCATGTGCCAGACGAATCCTTCACCGTAGATGTTTCCATATTCGGTTCCCTCACCGAATTTGGAATAGAACAGGGCCCGGTGACCGGAAGGCACCTGGGTTCCACAGCCAACCATGCCTGAGGCAAACATCAGGATGATCAACAGGGGTAGTAATTTCGGGGCTTGCGTGCGCATAAGACCTCCTTGGTATGTTATGATCGATCAGTGTTCCTTACTAATCCGAGCCTAACGGCTTCATGAGCCTGTGGCTGTCAACATTGTAAGGGGGCAAAGGGGATTATTCAAGCACAATCGGGGATTGATTTCGGGAACCGAAAGACCGGCGTCAACACCGAAAGTCGGCTGGGATGCCAGTTGATGATGCTATTGTGTGGCCCTCGTCGGGCGTCAATTACCGGCGGTGCGGTAAGGTAGTATCCAAGCGTCGCGCCATCGATCGGGATAGAGATAAGTGCGGAACAGAATCAGATTCCATTCGCCAGGGTCGTTGTCCGGGACTGTCAGAGTATCGACTGATCCCTTCATGACGCGAATCACGCTAGCACTGTCAGATACCACGGTCATGAGTTCGTAGACCGGCGGGGAAGGAAAGTCAGTGTGTGCAAACGCTATGCTGTGTCCCGGCTCAATGATCGGTGCCGATTCCAGCGGCTGGTAGGAACGCGTCGTGCTCCCAACGAGAGTATCGACGACGATCACATTCCGGCCCGCAGCCGAATCGTACTCTCTTCTCTCCCGGTAGTAGAGATAGCGGAAATCGCAGAACATACAAGAGTCGCCTACAAACGTGTCTCCCGTCTCAATCACCCTGCCGTCGAGGCTACCCTCGGCCAGAAGAGTCCCCTTGAAACCGTGTAGTACCCAGCCGCCGTAGTCCTGATCGGCAACATTCAGGCGCCAGAAAAGACCGAAACGATTTATCGAGCGCAAGTCGAAAGACGTATCCACTTCGGAGCCCACCGTCCGTTCGGTGCGAATCCGAAACTGATCCTGGACAGTCATCTCCGCAAAGTCAAGATCATTGTAGGGAGCTCCGAAGCTGGCGTCTTCAGTAACAACAATATCGACTCTTCGGCTGCTGCTCTCTACGAATTCCCGGTAGACCGCGCCAGGGTCGGTCGGTCGGACATGTGCGCTGCTGGGAAAGAGGCCTTCCGTCCGAAATAGCTCTTTGCCAATATGGTGATTCACGATGTAGCTACCAATATGGTCGTCGGCGTAGATCGGAACGACGCTTTTTTCCTCGCAACCCGAGACAATCATGACGAATGCCATCGCCACGATAATTAGCAGCAATAGCAGTCCGGGGTTCAGCCCAAATCGGGGCATGGTCTCGCTTCTGATTGGAATATTGGAGTCACTCATAGCTACTTCCGTTTCTGGCCGCGTTTTTTGATCGTCAGCTTGAGATTTTGGATCTCATCGCGCATAAGCATGGCCGTTTCAAAATCAAGATTGTCAGCCGCCTTCTTCATGGCCTGCATCATAAAGGCGAGCTGATCTTCGGTTTTCATCTCCGTGAAGTGATCTGGCTTCTCGGCAGCCACATCCTCCGCCGTCTTGGAATCGGCGAAGCTTGTCGCCCTTAGGATTTCCTCGCGGGTCTTGAGAATTGTCTCGGGCGTAATATTGTGCTCCAGGTTGTAAGCCGTCTGCTTTACGCGTCGGCGCTCGGTCTCATCAAGAGCTTTGCGCATCGAGTTGGTAATCTTGTCGGCGTAGAAAATGACCTCACCGTTCTTGTTTCGGGCCGCTCGACCGGCTGTCTGGATCAGCGAACGAGCCGAGCGCAGAAAGCCTTCCTTGTCAGCATCGAGGATTGCCACCAGCGAGACCTCCGGAAGGTCCAGCCCCTCGCGGAGCAAGTTCACGCCGACCAGTACATCGTAGACCGAGAGGCGCAGGTCGCGGATGAGCTCGGTACGGTCGATAGAAGCGATATCACTATGGAGATAGCGTACTCGAACGCCCGCTTTGGCGAGGTAGTCGGCCAAATCTTCTGACATTCGTTTGGTGAGAGTTGTGACCAGCACCCGCTCTCCCTTGGCGCTGCGCTGGCGAATCTGTTCCAAGAGATCATCCACCTGTGTAGCCAGCGGCTTAACCGTTATCACGGGATCCAGCAGACCGGTCGGCCGGATGACCTGATCGACCACAACCCCTTCACACTTTTCCAGCTCATAGTCAGCCGGTGTGGCAGAAACATAGATCCGTTGACGGATCAGCGATTCGAACTCCTCGAAGTACAGCGGCCGATTGTCGAGCGCCGACGGTAAACGAAAACCGTGTTGGACCAGGGTTTCCTTGCGCGAACGATCACCGGCATGCATCGCCCCGACTTGTGGTATAGTCTGGTGCGATTCGTCGATGATGGTGAGGAAATCATCGCCAAAGAAGTCAATCAGCGTGAACGGGCGTTCGCCCTCTTTGCGTTCCGTAAGGTGACGGGAGTAGTTTTCGATGCCGGTGCAATAGCCGACTTCCTTGAGCATTTCCAGATCGTAGCGCGTTCGTGATTCCAACCGCTGGGCCTCCAGGAGCATGTTCAGCCCCCTCAATATCTTCAGCCTCTCAGCCAGCTCAGCCTCGATCAACTTCACAGCCGCCATCAGACGAGGGCGGGAAGTAATGAAGTGCTTGGCCGGATATATCGCAAACCGTCGCTTTTCGTCGATTATCTCGCCGGTGAGCGGATCGATTTCTGTTATCCGCTCTACCTCGTCCCCGAAAAACTCAATCCGAATCCCGTTTTCGTAGTAGGCCGGGATCAATTCGATGGTATCGCCCCTCACTCGGAAGTTGCCCCGGGTGAAGCTGATATCGTTGCGGTTATAATGAATAGCGATCAGGCGCCGGATGACTTCGTCACGGTCACACTCCATCCCGGTCTCAAGCAGAACCAGCTGCCGTTTGTATTCTTCGGGCGAACCGAGACCGTAGATGCAGGAGACCGAAGCCACTATAATGACGTCCCGTCGCTCCAGGAGCGATGCTGTGGCGCGCAGCCGCAGACGATCAATGTCTTCGTTGAGGGCGGTGTCTTTTTCGATATACGTGTCAGTGGCCGGAAGGTAAGCTTCGGGCTGGTAATAGTCGTAATAGCTGATGAAGAACTCGACCGCATTGTCGGGGAAAAAAGCCTTGAGTTCACCATATAGCTGAGCCGCCAGCGTCTTGTTGTGAGAAATC
>CAZHDS010000100.1:0-11844 GCA_964531495.1 uncultured Ignavibacteriales bacterium | reverse complement strand
GGTGCCACCTGTTTCAGCTGTTGCCCAGGTCTGCCACGACGACGCGGCGGCGTAATTGCCCTCTCGCGCTGCCATGTACTGAGCCGTCAAGGCGAGCCCAACATGTTTCACCGGTGAGAAGTGCGCCGATAGGTTTGCATGGTACGGGGCGAAGTACTGGAGAGCATTCCCTTCTGAGTCCTCGCCGGTTTTGTAGGTCACATTTCCCTGAATTGACAAACCTGGTCTCGGTATGCCGCTGAAAGAGAGTTCCACGCCACGATAGGCACAACCCTTGGTGTTGTAATAGACGTACCCTCCGGACCACTCCATGTTGTCCATTCCATATCCGGACTCCGCATTCAGGCCAGTGAGCTCAGCAACGCTGATTGCCCGTCGCTCAATGAGGTTGTCGGTCTTGGCGTAGAAGCCATTGGCCCGCAGGGAAACCACGGTCGTGTTGAAATCGATGCCAAAGTCAATGGTCTTGATCTTCTCGGGTTCGAGCTCGGTATCTCCAGCAAGAACATTGACGGTGCGCACGTATTTCTCGAAGAAACTCGGATTTCTGAATCCGGAACCAAGGATGCACTTGATAGAGAGTCGGTCGGTGGGACGATAGACGGCTCCCAGGCTCGGTACTAGTACTTCGCCGGCCTGCTGGTTACTGTTGACGCGGGCTCCGGCCTGGAAATATAGTTTGTCGATCGGGCTGACAGTCATCTGGAGAAATGACCACAGATCGATTGCGTTCTTGCTATCCGAGAAGACGTTGGCTGCAACGTTCTGCATGGGTTCGCCGTCAGCCGTGAGCGAATCGATGAATAGGAACAGGTATGGATCCGCGTGCGAGTGTTCCAGTCCCAAGCCGCACAGAAAGCCGAGACGATTGTTCACGGCATACGACAGCTGGGTCTGAAAACCGCTCTTGCGCCCCGCGTATTGCTGGTCGTGTGGCGCCCCTTCAGCCCACGAGGTCGGAGGATATGAGTTAACCCGCTCTTCCTTACGAATACGATCATGCCAGACAATCCCCTTGAGTTCCATCTTGTCATCATCGAAGGGCTTGCTATATCTCAGGTTGACACTACCGCCCCGCAATGATCTCTCTCCGGTCGAGGCCGAAGCCGGGATAAGGCCAAACTTGTCCTTCGAGAGCTCAAAGAAGATTGCGTTTACTTCGAAGTCGCGGTATCCGAGGGAAGTGAAGAGCGTCGCGTAGTCATTCTCGTAGGCGTTGCGATCATCCGGGTACAAACCCAGGGTCCGATCACCTGTCTCGGATAGCGAGAGCGATCCAGCCAGCGGACCGGAATCATCTTCGTCCCACATGATCCGTTTCTTATAGCCATCGCTGTCCATGTACTCGCCGCTGAGGAATAGGTCGATCCCTTCATCGTGCTTGCCAAGGGCCAGGCCAGCCTTGCGAGTCGCAAAACTCCCCCCCTTGAGATGGGCTTCGGCGCCGTCGCCCGACTTGCCATCCTTGGTGAGGATATTGATCACTCCGGCGTAAGCATTCGTCCCGTACAGAACGCCGCCAGGGCCTCGGATTACTTCAACCTGCTTGATAGCTGACAACGGAATCTGTTCTAAGTAATACGAGGAAACAATGGCGTCGTACAACGGCTGTCCATTTACCAAGAGGCTCGACTTATTGTTGTAGTGGGTCTGAAGAATGCCTCGGAACTGGACGGCGGTATATCCATAGTACGTCTCCATCACTTCGACGCCGGGGAGGAAGCTTAGGAACTCGTAGAGATTGTCAGCGCCCAGGTCACGAATTTGCTCTTCGGTATAGACGTCGATGATGGCGCAAGCCTCACTCACCGTCTGACTGAAGGAAGATGCCGTCACGACGTGGACGTTGATTAGCTCCTCGAGATTCATCTCGTAGTAAGGTTTGTCTGCCTTTTCTTCAGCCGAAGCCAGACCGGCGAAGGTCATGACGAGTCCGGCCAGAATCAGAATCGACGATCGCTTACTTATCATCCCTGGTGCTCCTTGTCTTTTCCATGGGCGCTCGAGTTCAGGTCCTCTTCCCCTTCGCGGAAGGCTTGGTGAAACTCTCCGAGGGCATCACCTGATTCCGGGGAAACACCGCCCCAACAGAATCCTCTCGCTGACCTCGCCACAGCACCTGGTGCCGGGAGAGTCCATTGCTATATTGAATCATCGGCGAGTTATTGGCCGCATTTACGGGGTAATCGTACTATGCCGACATGGATAATCAAGCTGCTCAGATTTTGCACAGCGACTGGCTCATCCAATTGGCCAGCGGAACTGGGAAGACGCGGCTCTGCCGATCGTAGGCTTTGGAGGTTGATATTCTCGGGATTTTCGCTATATTGTAGTTTGAGCAATAGTGAACTCCGTCCAGTTGACGACGTTATTATATAAGATGGAATTATTCAGATCAAAATCGCTGCCCCGTGGCGCTTCTGGCCTATTCATGGCTTATCTGGCCGTGGCCGTCATATGCTTTGCTGCTGTGGGTGAGTTCTTCCTGCATGAGTGCGAGAGTCATGATGCTTGCTGCCAGGATGAGAATCCCGACAATTGCAGTTGCGTTCACTGTGCCCCGGCAACGGTGGCCGTACAACAAATAGCCTATATTTCCTCCCCCTCGTACGATATCCCAAGACCTGTGACTCTAAGCACAGTTACAGTCGCTGAGCAAGACGGCGGGCGGGGTATCGACCATCCTCCTCGGGGCTGATCCTGCTAGTTCTCACGTCCGGCACCGATGTCGGACACTAATCACTGAAGCATATTCCTGCCAGGTCTTTCGCTCGGGCACGTAGTGTCTGGAGAACAAGACTCCGGTGCAGGCAATTCTCCAATTGAAGGAGTACGTATCTGATGAAGATCATGTTTTATAGAAATACTGCCACCTGGGCGCTGGCTGTCCTGGCTTTGACGGCAGGATTGGGCTGCGGGGGCACCGAAGAGACTGCCGAACTCCAAGTTGGGAGTGACCCCGCCGAACAAGTCGAATTCGCTGCCAGCAACAGCGAAACCGGGAACTCGAAGGAAACTGACAGTGAGGAACTTGATTGGTGCGCCGAACATGCCGTGCCCGAGACAGAATGCGCCCTCTGCAACCCAGCCCTGATCGATCAGTTCAAGGCCGCCGGGGATTGGTGCGCAGGCCATGACATACCGGAATCGCACTGCCGACTGTGCAATCCGGAAATAGCCTTTCCTCAGGAGGAGATCTTGCGTCAGCGCTCCCGCGAGCAAACGAACGAGGAGATCTCGGTGTCATTGTTCTTTCGCCCTAACGCCTCCATTTGTGCAACCAATGGCGCCTTGATCCAGTTTGCCAACACGAATACCGCCGAGCGCGCCGGGCTTGTCTCACAGTCGGTGCTTGGTGCCGATCTGGAGAGCAGTTTCGAGGCCCCAGCCGAAGTCATATTCGACGAGGCCCGAGCCAATGTTGTCACCAGCACCGTGTCGGCCCTGGTATCACGATGGTTAGTGACGCCGGGCCAACCCGTCGTTGAAGGCGAGGTTCTGGCCATTCTTCAGTCTCCAGAAGTGGCCGAATTGGAAGCGCGATTGTTGACGGCTCAAGCGGCCCTCGACGTCCAACAAAAGGAAGTGGCACGACACCAAGAGTTGAGAGCTCGAGACCTTATCAGCGCCAGCGACTACGAACACCAGGCTGCCCTGGGCGAACAGGCTCAAGCCGAGTACGCAGCTGTCCGGGGGCTTCTGGAGGCGGCCGGACTGAACCGGGACGATATCGATGACATCGTGAAGTATCGTCGCATCACCAACAGTTTTGCGCTTCGGGCTCCCGCCGAGGGAGTGCTGGTTGAGCGAGCGGCAAAACTGGGGGAATTGCTTGAGGCTGGCAGCGCTTATGCGATGGTGGCTGATCCATCAGCGATGTGGATTGAAGCGAGGCTCTCAGCCGAACAGCTGCGGCTGGTTGAGGTTGGCCAACTCTTGCTGTTTTCCAGTGATGGCCAGGGAGTCGGTCGCGTTGGTGCCAGAGTAACCTGGGTCGCTCGTTACCTCGATCCGCATTCACGTACCGGAACCGTCCGGGCGGAGGTAGTCGATCCCCAGCACAGTTTGCGCGCCGGTGAGTTTGGGCGAGCGGTGATTGTCAGTCAGTATCAAGAGCTTGTCACCCTCGTACCAAAGGACGCCGTTCAATGGGAAGGCTGCTGCAACGTAGTCTTTGTCCAAGAAGCAGTGGGCCGCTACCGTCCCCGCAAAGTTGACCTGCTGGGCGGATCAGGACCGTACTATCAGGTCACCGGGGACTTGCATCCCAACGATGACATTGTTGTCGAAGGCTCCTTTCTTCTGAAAACTGAACTCAAGAAGGCCAGTCTGGGCGCCGGATGCTGTGGCCTTGAGTCTGTCGGTTGAGGTCAAGCATGCTAAAATCACTAGTTGAAATGGTCTTGAAATACCGGTTCGCCGTCCTGGCCCTGGCGGGACTCTTATGCGTGATCGGAATGATAGCGCTTTCCAATCTTCCCTTTGATGCCTTTCCCGATACGACTCCGGAGATGGTGCAGGTCAATGTCGCGGCACCAGGTTGGGCCGCTGAAGATCTTGAAGTACTGGTCACCTACCCTATTGAACAGACCCTCACCGGTCTGTCCGGACTCGCCGAAGTGAGATCGGTGACAAAGTACGGGCTATGCCAAATCACGACTATCTTCGAGGATGGCACCGACCTCTACCTCGCCCGACAGCAAGTCAGCGAGCGTTTGATGGCGGCCGAGCTTCCGGAAGGAATCGCACCGCCCCAGCTCGGTCCGGTTTCGACTGGTCTCGGTGAGGTTTTTCATTACATCGTCGTCGATGACAACGACAATATCACTGCCCCCCGGACCTCCCAGGATTGGATCATCAAACCGCAGCTGTTGGCGGTCCCCGGCGTCGCTGAAGTCAACGGTTGGGGAGGCTTTGAAAAACAGTACTTGATCCTGTTTGATCATGATCGAATCGCCCAGTACGACCTATCGATAGACGACGTTGTCGAGGCGATCCGGAAGGATCTTGGCAATGTTCCGGGCGGCCAAGTGACTCGGGGCGGAGAAATGACTATCGTCCGTGGAATCGGCGTTGTCGAGGATATTCCGCAAATCGAAAATGTCGTTGTGACTACAATCGAGGGCACCCCGATATCGGTTCGGGATATCGGCGACGTGGTGATCGGCCACGAACTTCGTCTGGGCGCAACGACCTACAACGGCCAGGGTGAGGCAGTATTGGGCCTGGGCTTCATGATTACCGGCGAGAATCCCGGAGATGTCACCGAACGCCTGGCACGGCAGTTGGAAGAGGCGTCCAAGTCGCTACCGGCGGGCGTTCGGGCCTTCCCAGTCTACGAGCGAACGAAACTGGTGGACGAAGTACTAACCACCGTAAAGCACAACTTGATCTTTGGTGCCTTGCTCGTAATCGCAACTCTACTCATGTTTCTTGGAAACCTGCGGGCCGGTCTTATCGTGGCCTCGGCGATTCCGCTCTCTATGATGTTCGCCTTCGATATGATGTCCCGGTTCGGGATCGTTGGCAGCTTGATGAGTCTGGGGGCGATCGATTTCGGTCTGGCGGTCGACAATGCGGTCATCCAGGTAGAGAACTCTGTACGACGACTCGCCCAATCGGCCGACGGACGAACGCGCCTTGAAGTCATCCGAGACGCCATTCTTGAGGTACGCAAACCGACGCTATTTGGGGAGCTGATAATCATCATCGTCTACCTGCCGATCCTGACCTTGGAGGGTATCGAAGGAAAGCTGTTTGGTCCCATGGCTATGACAGTGGTTCTGGTTCTGACGGGGTCGATGCTCATGTCGCTGACGGTTATTCCTGCCCTTGTCGGTATCTTTCTGTCACGAAAGGTCCGTGACCGCGAGCCAGTCATGGTGGTTTGGCTCCGGAAGATATATACACCGGTACTTGATCTGGCTCTGCGCAAAAGGCGCTTGGTACTGATCTCCACATTGTTCCTAGTGATCGGCGGGGGTGTTCTGTTTACGCGCCTGGGCTCGGAATTTGTCCCTCGGCTCAGCGAAGGCACGATCGTCATCAACGTCGTGCGCTTAGCCGGGATATCGCTCGATGAATCGGTCCGATACAATACTCAGATTGAGCGCAATCTTCTTAATGCCTTCCCCGATGAAATCGAACAGATATGGACTCGTACCGGAACGGCCGAACTCTCGACTGATCCGATGGGACTGGAGCTGTCGGATGTATTCATATCGCTTCACCCTCGTGATCAGTGGACCAAGGCTGGCGACCAACCGGGTCTGGTGAAACTGATTGATGCCGAACTGGCTGATTTGCCCGGACAGAAGGTGATTTTCACGCAACCGATCGAGATGCGCATCAACGAAATGATCGCCGGTATCCGGACCGATGTGGGCATCAAGCTATTCGGTGATGACCTGGCCATCCTCGAAGAACAGGGGGACAAGATTGCGGCTCTGGTTGAGACAATACCGGGGAGCGCCGATGTCACCATCGAACAACTCACCGGTCAACCTCAATTGCGTCTGGCCGTCGATCGTCAGCGCCTGGCCCGGTATGGCCTGTCCGCCCGCGATGTACTCACCGCCATCGAGAGTATTGGTGGCATTTCGGTCGGTGATGTGTTCGAGGAGCAACGACGATTCGACTTGAGCCTGAGAGTGGATACAACCAAACTGGCAGGTCCCGAGGACATCAGTCGCATCACACTCCGCTCTAGTCAAGGAAGTCTGGTCGGACTCGACCAGATCACCACGCCAATCCTGCAAGAAGGTCCGGCAGCAATAACTCGTGAATGGAGTAAGCGTCGGATCGTAGTGCAGTGCAACGTACGTAATCGCGATCTGGGCTCATTCGTGGACGAGCTTCGGACACAATTGCACGATGACATCGTTCTGCCAACCGGATATTTCATCCGCCTGGGAGGACAATTTGAGAACATGGAACGGGCTCAGAAACGCCTGACGCTTGTAGTACCATTGGCCCTCCTGCTGATTTTTGGTCTCCTCTACTGGACTTACAAGTCGGCCCGTGATGCGCTCCTGATCTTTTCGGGCGTACCCCTCGCTGCCGTGGGTGGGGTGGTGGCCCTGGCTCTCAGGGGAATGCCGTTTTCGATCTCAGCCGGGGTCGGGTTTATCGCTCTATCCGGCATCGCTGTCCTGAACGGCTTGGTCCTGGTATCGACCATCAAACGCCTGCGATCAGAACGAATGGACATCCATGAGGCGGTCGGCGAAAGCGCCGTCACGCGACTTCGCCCCGTGTTCATGACGGCGTTGGTAGCTGCCCTGGGATTCGTGCCGATGGCCATCTCAAGCGGGGTCGGGGCCGAAGTCCAGCGCCCCCTGGCCACTGTTGTCGTTGGCGGTATACTGACTTCGACCGTCCTTACACTCATCGTACTGCCGGCTCTGTATGTTGCGTTCGGCAGGAAGACAGAGTCAGAGGCATGACGGTTCTGGACTACTCATAGAAAGGTGCGCCCCGTGTCAAACGGCGCGCACCTTTCGAAATCCTGGAATGAGAGCTCAGACTACTTCGAGGCCAAGGAGAAACAAGAGGGCGGCGCGGGGCCTTCCTGGAACATGTACGAAACCAGGTATATCAGGTCAGCGATATCAGGTAGCAGATCGCCGCTACCGTTGACGTCAGCTTCGCTAAAGCATGGTAGATCCGGGCCTTCCTGGAACATGTACGATACCAGGTCTATCAGATCAGCGATATCGATGGACTCCGCCAGATCGTTGTTGATATTGCCGCGATAGCCATTGCAGCAACCCTGCGAGAACAGACCATGAGGACCGGCCCCGGTCGGTGCCACGCCATGGCAAACTTCGCACTTATCCAGCGTACCGGAGTAGCCCTGAAGAGCTATATACTGAGCATTGTCACGCGCTACGCGACTCGGTAGAATAGCATGCGGCGCACCATGACAAGCGCTGCAGAATAGACCGCTGTGGCCCTTTGACTCATGGTATAGCTTGCCCGGCTCAGTGGCGTATTCCGCGGCGTGACAAGTGGGGTCGCCGCATGAAGGCAAGTCAACCCACGGCTCGCGGCCAGCGGCAATACTTGTGCCCACTTCGGTGACGCTGCCATGGCAGTCCTGACAGACCATGTCGTTCTTGTGTTGCATGACACCGCGCAGGTGTTGGGCGACAGGTCCCGGATGGCACCGGTAACAATCATTGGTGAGCGTCCCGTGATTCGTGTGAATGGCTTCGGACAGCGACATGGTTCCCGGTTCGCCCGGCAGACCGAGCAGAGCCGAGCCATGGCAATCGGCGCACAGGATAGGCGCGTCACCGGGATCAAAGCCGGCCAGGGTGGCATGTCCGATAAGAATAGCTAGCTCACTGACGTGACAACCGGGTGCCACGCAGTTGATTTCATTCGATACCGGCAGCACCACCTGAGTCGAGGCTACAAGCTCCTCTGACGAGTTGTACAGCTGGAACAAGCCCAGCTGATACGGATCCTCATGGATCAGGTCAGCGTCCTGATACGGTGTGAGAGGGATGCCTTCGATATGGAAGTAGTTGTCAGTAATACCCAAGTCGCCGGCAAGTCCGGCCCCGGTGAGACCAGTGTTGTCCGCCAAACTCACGCCATAGAGCGCATCCTCGTAGTCCCAGAAGTTGGTCTTGCCCACTGAGTACGAATTGCCCGGAACCGAATAGGCCACGCGCATGCCGGTCGTGACGAGGACCGGCATGTTGAGGCTGTCCCCCACCTGGATCACCTGCGAAAAGACATTGTTGTATGGTGGCATGATGGAGAGTTTTGAGAAGTCCCGGTTAGCCCGGTGCATGCCGACATCGTTCCAACCGATTATGACGTAGTCCTGAGCGGTGGCGGTGGCAGATAAGATGATCAGGCTGAACAAGATCAGCCGTAGTCCGGTCTTCATGGTTCCCTACCTTCCCGGTGAAATGTTCTTCACGTAACTTACAATCGTGCACCTATTTTGTCAACGATTACCTATCTAACAGAACGCATCACAAGTAGTTATGGTTCCCATTAGCACTACTTGTTCGGAGGTCGGCCGGTGCGAATCATTGCCGACAGGTCACCGCAAACCCGGCTGCGGGCCTGTTGAAAAAGCCCTGGCAATTGGAGCATGGTTCGACTCCGCTCACCATGACCATCTGTAAACTACTGTCTTTCAAGTCACCCTGAGCGGAGTCGAAGGGGCTTGAAAGACATATGAGGCTCTTTCAACAAGCCCTGCGGGGAAGGATAAGTGGCTACAGAGCTCAGAGATCCAGCTCGACGGTGTCGTTGAGTTCCGGCACGGTCACATCCCACGAAAAGTGGCTAGTTATCTTTTCGGCCAGGGATTGGGACGATGTCTGTTCGCCATGGACAATGAATATTCTCTCCGGGCCATGGTTGAGGCCAGTGAGCCACGCCATGATCTCGTGGTAATCAGCGTGTCCGGAAAGACCGGTCAGGTTTTCCATATGGGCGTTGACATCAATATGGCGACCATGAATCTTCACCGTTGGCTCCCCCTCGACCATAGCTCTACCCCGTGTGCCCTCGGCCTGGTATCCGACGAATAGAACCGTGTTCCTCTTATCCGCAAGACGCTGCGTGAAATGGTGCAGAATCCGTCCGGCGGTAACCATGCCACTGGAGGCAATGATGATGGCACTCGATTTGACGTCGGCGATAGCCTGTGACTTCTTGCGCGTTCCGGTCAAGTGAACCTGACCCGGCCGGAAGACTCTCTTGCCCTTGATGGTTTGCGTGCGACAGGCAAGGTTTTGGTCCTTGATCCGTTTCTCATAGACCTTAAGAGCCTCAAGCGCCATTGGCGAATCAACATAGACCGGGAGCGACGGTATCACGCCCTCCTCTTCCAATTGGCGGAGGATATACATCAGGGTCTGGGTTCGGCCGACCGCGAACGACGGAATCATGAGCACTCCCCCACGCTCGACACTCTCGTTGATGACGCGAATAAACTCATTCCGGAAGGAAGCGTCTTTGTGCAGCCGCTTACCGTACGTAGATTCGAGCACCAGGTAGTCAATATCATACACTTGCACTGGATCGCGCAGCAACGCTCGCCCGGGACGACCCATGTCGCCGGAGAAGACTATCTTGCGCATCTTTTTGCCACGCTTAGCTCGAATATCTATGAAGGCGGAACCGAGCAGGTGCCCGGCGTCCTTGAATTTGACGCGTATCTCGTCGTTCAAGTTTAGTTGCTCGCCGTAGTGCAGCGGCTCAAACAGACTCAGGGCCCGTTCGGCATCACGCGTCGAAAATAGTGGCAGCGCCGGCTTGTGTTTGGTGAAACCCTTCTTGTTGGCCCACTCCGCATCCTCTTCCTGAATGTGCGCACTATCTAGAAGCATGATGCGACACAAGTCGGCGGTCGGTCGCGTGCAATTGATAGGACCCTTGAAGCCCTGTTTCACCAGCCGTGGGATATAACCGGCGTGATCGATATGGGCATGGGTCAGGAGAATCCGGTCAATCGACTTTGGAGCGATCGGAAAGCGTTCCCAGTTGCGCAGACGGTTTTTCTTTGGTCCCTGGAACAGACCGCAGTCGACGAGAATCTTCTGATTGTCGACTTCGAGCAGAAAACGTGATCCGGTGACACTACCGACAGCGCCGAAGAATGATAGACTGGCCATTATGTATATTACTCCATAGTCGCGATGTTGTGTTGATCTATATGATACGCAATTAATCCGGTCGGGTGAACAAGAATCGGTCGTGGTGCGTCATTGTGGTAGGCGACCGGCCGCCGGTCCCTCATATCGCCAAGAAGCAGGCTATGCCTGTCATCCCCGCGCACGCGGGGATCCAGTCATCACCCGCGCGGCAGCCCATCGCATGTTGCCTGGGTTCCCGCTTCCGCGGGAACGACACGCGGGGAAGTGCATAGTGATAGTTGACTTGAGCCTCAAGAACGACTAAGCTGTGGAAACGCAAGAACTGACTGTAACGTCATGAATCGGGAGACGAACTATGGCAACGGAATTCAGAAGAAACACTATAGTGCGCTTGGCTTTCATAGGGATTGTGGTTGCTCTGCTGACGGGGAGTTTGTATGCGCAAGAACGGGCTGAGTCCGAGACGAACGCCATATCGACGGCGGAGGAGGCACTCGATCTGGCACTGAAGGTAACCGGTTTCGAGGACCAGATACGAAGCGACACGGCGTTGTTGCAGGAGAGAGTGCAGCTGGTCACGATGGTAGATTCGACGACGCCTTTCCTGCGCCGGTTTTCCAATGGTGAGGCCGTATGGCAGGTGCAATTCGACGATGTACGATTGGAAGACGGAGATGAACACGGTGATGGCAACGAGAAGACCTTCAGCTTCACAGTCTTCGTAGATTCGGCGTCGGGAGCCCTTCTGAAGATTGAAGGCCTTTTTGCCGAATTCGACTCGACAATCACACCGACCATCTTGGCAGCAGATGCGGAGCAGCAAATCGAAGGCGATGGCGAAAGGTACCTTGGGATACCGAGTGAGATTCCCGCATACGGGTTTCTGTCCGCTGTCAAGGCATGTCCATATAGCATGTCTGTAGCCAGGCGACTCGTGGCCCAACTCGTGCAGCATAGCCAAGGCTATATGGCTATGTCCGACTCAACGATTAGATTCACGGGAATGACGCCTTGTTGGGTCATTGCTCTGGAAGGTATCCCTCCAATTGAGCCTATGGGATACAGTGCGGATTGGTTGCCGATTTATACTCGAAACAGGATTCGTCAGGTTGTCAATGCGACAACCGGGAAGATCAGATCCTCTAGCACCACGCCTCAAGTGAAAATCAGCCCGGAGGATAGACTCCGAATCTTTGGACCCAGGAATGATGGCAACGGC
>CAZHDS010000099.1:0-11902 GCA_964531495.1 uncultured Ignavibacteriales bacterium | reverse complement strand
TGAAGAAAAGAACGCTCCAGCCCGGCGAGCTGCTTACAATTGAGAGAAAACACGGCTTCGCGCCGGTGACCACACGCAAGTACTATCCCGGTGCTCACGCGATCCAGCCGGTTGTGAACGGACGAGTCTTCGACAGGGTTGAGTTCACGATCGGGGAGTAGCGGTTCTTTCCCGCACGGTCCAGCATCCAAGAAAACAAAAAGCCCGCCAGATGGCGGGCTTTCACGTTTTCATAGTCTGCGGAGTAGCCTAACGCACTTCCTTGAAGAGCGTATGCTTGCGCAGAACCGGATCGTACTTGCGAATCGATATCCGCTCCGGATTGGTGCGCTTGTTCTTCGTGGTCGTGTAAGTGTACGGGCTTTCAGAGCTCCGCAACTTGACCATGACACGAGCGCCTACTTTTTTGGCCATATTTGAGTCTCTCTTTCAAACAAAAACCGCGCCGGGCGCAACTGTATTTACTTGTCATTCCTGTCGTCAGGAACCTTGATATTAACCAGTTCGGCTTGAATTGTCAAGGACCTTGTTGGCCAGAGGAGAATTCAAGCGAGACCGTTCGCTCGGCTCTGCTGTTGACCTGCGAAAGGCTTTTGGGTACATTCGGGACGTAACTTGAAGCACAAGAGAGGTTGATCGTGTCCTACTTGAAAGAAATCGATCCTGAGATATACGACGCCATCGTAAAAGAAGCCAACCGTCAGAGCTCCAAATTGGAGCTAATTGCCTCTGAGAATTTTGTCAGCGAGGCCGTCCTGGAGGCCATGGGCGGCGTCATGACCAACAAATACGCCGAAGGATATCCGGGCAAACGCTACTACGGCGGCTGCGAGTATGTGGATATAGCCGAGGATTTGGCTCGAAATCGCCTGAAAGAGATTTTCGGCTGCGAGCATGCCAACGTCCAGCCCCACTCCGGCTCCCAGGCCAATATGGCGGCCTACTTTGCGGTGCTGAAGCCGGGCGATCGAGTCATGGGTCTGGATCTGGCCTGCGGTGGCCATCTCACCCACGGTCATCCCATAAATTTCTCCGGCCTGCTCTATGACTTCAAGGGCTATCTGGTTGACCGTCAAACCGAACAAATCGACTATGATGTACTGCTCCAGGAGGCGAAGATTTTCCGGCCCAAGATGATTGTCTCGGGCGCTTCGGCCTATCCACGGTTCATCGACTTCGAACGTTTGCGGGCGATCTGCGACGAGGTCGAGGCGATCATGATGATCGATATCGCGCATATCGCGGGACTGGTCGCCGCCGGAGTCCATCCTTCACCGGTGCCGTATGCCGACTTCGTGACGTCGACTACCCACAAGACTCTTCGGGGTCCGCGTGGTGGAGTTGTCATGTGCAAGGAGCAATACGCCGCCGATTTGGATCGCACGGTAATGCCAGGAATTCAGGGCGGACCGTTGATGCATGTCATCGCTGCCAAGGCGGTCGCTTTCAAGGAAGCGCTAGGCGATGAGTTCAAGACCTATCAGCGACAAGTCGTTGAAAATGCCAAGGTCCTCAGCGAGGAGCTGAAGGCGCGCGGATACCGTCTCGTCGCCGATGGCACCGATACTCACTTGATGCTGGTTTCGTTTGTTGATATTCCCAAGGTCACCGGCAAGAAGGTGGAAATAGCGCTCGATGCGGCCGGTATGACGGTCAACAAGAATGGCGTGCCGTTCGATCCCGAGAAGCCCTTCGTGACCTCTGGCATCAGGATCGGAACACCTGCTATAACGACTCGTGGCATGGGGGCGGAGGAGATGAAGAAGATCGCCGACTTCATAGATCGGGCCGTCCAGAAACGCCTCAACAAGGAAGTTCTGGCTGGGATTGCCGATGAAGTGGCGGAGTTTTGCCAGGGATTTCCGCTCTACCCGCAGCGGCAGAGCTAGTCCAAAGCGTTTGGCCTTAGGATAGAACCAGAATCGGACAGCCACATAACGGTGGAAAAGAGGATTCGATGTTATTTCAGGTTACGATGTTTCCAAGCGGCACGAGGAGTGACTCGGCTTCAGCCGACGTGGCCAAAGTAATCGATATCATCGACAAATCCGGTCTGCCTTACCGTTTGACGGCCATGGCGACGGTCATTGAGGGCGGCTGGGAGCCGGTGATGACAGTAATCAACAAGGCTCGTATGATGCTTCGTCGTCGCCACAACCGCATTTACATTTCGATAACAATAGATGACCGCAAGGGTGCGCAGGGTCGGCTTGATGGGAAAATCGCGTCAGTTGAAAAACGTCTCAAGCGAGAGGTGAAGAAATGACCGAGGATATCAGGATTGTATTCATGTCCGTGCCGCGTGAGGAGGCCAGCCGCTTCGCGCGTGCCATTATCACCGAGCGATTGGTGGCTTGCGTAAACATTGTTCCCAAGATGGAGTCTCTGTACTGGTGGGATGACAAGATCCTGACTGACGAGGAATCGCTCCTGATAATGAAGACGACTCGCCAGAAGTATAGTGCCTTGCAGGAGTTCGTCGAGATAAACCATCCCTATGAGATTCCCGAGCTGCTCGCCGTCGGAGTTGAGGAAGGTTTGCCAGACTATCTGGCCTGGGTCAAAGTGGAGACCGAGCGGTCCTTGTTAGATAAATGATCGTCCCCAAGAGATAGTCAGCTATGAATTGCCCCCATTGTGGACATGAAGAAGACAAAGTGGTCGACAGCCGTTCCATCAAAGACGGGCGGGCCATCCGTCGACGGCGCGAGTGCTTGGCCTGCAACGAGCGTTTCACTACCTACGAGTATGTCGAAAAACTCACCCTGACCGTTATCAAGTCGGGCAACAGGCGGGAGCCGTTCGATCATCAGAAGATACTGCTGGGCATCAAATTGGCCTGCAATAAGCGTCCCGTGGCTGCCAAGCAGTTGGAGGCGATGGCCGACCAGGTCGAGGCTGAAGTCAGTGCTAGGCCCGGAAACGAAGTCAGCAGCCAGGAAATAGGGGAGATCGTCATGACGCAGCTGAGGGCTGTTGACGATATCGCCTACGTGCGCTTCGCTTCGGTATATAGGAAGTTCGCGGACAAGGCAGAGTTTCTGGAGGAGATGAAGAAGCTGCTGGAGTAGCCCGGAAGGCCCGATCTTGACTATTGACAGATCGGGGCGCACAGCCGCATCTTCGTTGCGATGAACTCTGAAGTGAACCCATACGATGACACTGCCAAGCCAGGTAAGAAAGAGCCTAGCGGCATGCCTTTTCTTGACCATCTTGAGGAATTACGCTGGCGACTCCTGAAATCTACGCTATCGGTGATCGTCATGGCCGGGGCATCGTTCTATTTTCGTAATGAACTGTTTCTCTGGATTATCAAGCCCCTGGGCGATATACCCCTTCACTTCATTGAAGTAACCGGGTCGTTCTATGCCCATCTCAAAGTATCTCTGATCACCGGGGTTCTTGCCGCCCTGCCGATTGTCTTCTATCAAGTCTGGATGTTCCTGTCGCCCGGCCTATACGGCCACGAGCGCAAAATCATCCTGCCCCTGGTGTTCACTTCGACGGTACTATTCCTCGGGGGGGCAGCCTTCTGCTATTTCCTGACTCTGCCGCTGGCGTTAGATTTTCTGATCGGCTTTTCCGGCGACCTGCTAAGTCCCATGATCACGGTGGGCAGCTACATCAGTTTTGCCGGCATGCTCTTGATTGCCTTCGGCATCGGCTTCGAGTTGCCCGTCGTAGCGTTTTTCCTAGGCCGGGTTGGCCTCATATCAGCGTCGTTCCTTGCTAACGGGCGCCGTTACGCTATTGTGACTATCCTCATTGCAGGGGCCATCATAACCCCTCCGGACGTCTTCACCCAAGTCCTCCTGGCCGGACCGGTCTATCTGCTCTACGAGATTTCCATCATAGTTGTGCGGCTAACCAGTCGGAAGGACAACGAATAGGTCCGGGCTCCGGGCCGATTTGTCATCATCCTGGTTGACAATCTGTATGGCAAGGGCGTATCTTATTCGAAATAGTCTTATTAGCGGGCGTAATTCAGTGGTAGAATGCCAGCTTCCCAAGCTGGACGTCGTGGGTTCGAACCCCATCGCCCGCTTTTTTTTATGGGTATGAAAGACCATGAGAGTCCGCGAAATAGATCCCACGTCACCCCTGGCCGAGACGGTCGAGGTTGGCTACGAGCTCATATCGGTCAACGATCAGCTCGTGGCTGACAACCTTGATTTTCACTTCAAGGTCGCGGAGCCGAATGTCCGTCTGGTTTTCCGCTCTCCGGACAATCAGGAGATTGAGATCGAGCTGGAGGAATTCAGTCCGGAAGAGTTGGGGCTGACTTTCGACGATGATCGTATCATGGTTTGTCGCTGCAAGTGCGTTTTCTGCTTTGTCCGCCAACAGCCACGGGGGATGCGTCGTCCGCTCTACTTGAAGGATGAGGATTTTCGGCTCTCTTTCACCCACGGCAACTTCATTACCATGTCCAATCTGGGCTATGAAGAGCTGAACCGGATTATCGAGCAGCGGATGAGCCCGATGTATATTTCGGTCCACACGACTGACGATGAGCTGCGGCGGTTCATGCTGGGCAATGATCATTTGGCGCCCGTTATGTCGCAGATCCAACGTCTGATCGACGGCGGCATTGTCCTGCATACTCAGGTCGTCTTGTGTCCCGGGCTCAACGATGGAGAGCAGTTGGATCGAACCATCACCGATCTCAGCCGGTTGCGCCCGGCTATCGAATCATTGGCGATCGTCCCGGTCGGTTTGACCCGCTATCGCGAGACCCAGCACGAATTGCGCTGTTTTACGCGGGAAGAGGCTGTCGCTGCGATTCGGTCAATCGAAGAATACCAGGCTCGCTTCCTCAAGGAAAGTGGGAGTCGTTTTGTGTGGGCGGCGGATGAGTTCTATATTCAGGCCGGGCGTGATTTTCCGTCCCGGGCCAGCTACGAAGAGATGCCTCAGTTCGAGAATGGAGTCGGCATGTCCCGCGAGACGATTACCGACTTCAATCGCCGCAAACGGCACCTCATGGATCTCCGTTCTGATCGCCGGGTAGTCTGGTTCACTGGTCGCTCGGCCACTGGGCTGCTCGATCAGACGGTCGGCAGGTTTGTTCGCGATCAGAGGCAGCTTGATCTAAAGATTTCAACTGTCGATAACAAGTTCTGGGGCGACACGGTGACTGTTTCAGGTCTCTTGACTGGTCAGGATCTTTTGGAGGCCGGTATGGCGGTCCGCGATGACTATGATCTGGCGGTGTTACCACCGAACTGCCTCAATGATGATCGGCTTTTCCTGGATGATATGCCCTTCGCCGAATTTGAGAACAAGCTCGACCGGCCAGTGATGGTCGGCAGCTACAACCTGGCGGACACCGTCCGGGAGGTCTTCCAATGAGTTTGCGGACCTTAGCGATCGTGGGCCGGCCCAATGTCGGCAAATCGTCGTTGTTCAATCGTTTCATCAGGAGGCGTCTGGCCGTGGTGGCGGAAGAATCCGGGGTCACGCGAGATCGCAATTACGCCATCTGCGAATGGGCCGGGGTGGAGTTCCGCCTGGTCGATACCGGCGGCATGGTGTCTAATTCCGCTGACCTGATGGAAAAGCTCATTTACGAGCAGGCGGAATTCGCTATCGCCGAGGCTGACGTAGTGCTCTTCGTAGTTGACGCCAAGGACGGACTCGATCCAACCGACCAAAGAATCGCCCGTATCCTTCTGAAGTCCGGGTGCGAGTGTATCCTGGCCGCCAATAAGGTCGACTCCGAGGCCAAGCAGCACGAAATTTACGAATTCATGAAGCTCGGCCTGGGTGAGCCTTTGGCCGTCTCAGCTGTCACCGGCTATGGTACCGGAGATCTCCTTGATGTGGTCATCAGTCGTCTCCCGGACCAGCCGATGGACGATGGGGCGGATGAAGGCATCATTCGCGTGGCGCTGGTGGGGCGTCCCAATGTGGGCAAATCATCCTTCATCAATCGCCTCATTGGGCAAGATCGTCATATTGTATCGCCGATGGCTGGCACCACGCGGGATGCCGTGGACACTCCCTTTGAACTTGATGGCCAGAAGTATGTGCTTGTGGACACCGCCGGATTGCGCAAGAAGCAGAAGGTTCACGAGGATGTCGAATTCTACACAACTCTCCGCGCCTCCCGGGCTATTGATGCATGCGATGTGGCCATTGTCCTGGTGGATGCTTCAGCCGGACTGACCGTCCAGGATCAACGGATCTTCGAGCAGGTGCACCAGAATCGTCGGGCTGCGATCCTGGCGGTCAACAAGTGGGACCTCATCGAGAAGGACACCCACACGGCCGATCACTTCACGGAGGAAATCAAGGACTCTCTGGCGAAGTACGCTTTTCTGCCGGTCATCTATATCTCTGCTCTAACTGGACAGAGAGTAACCAAGGTGCTCTCGATGGTCAAAGAAGTCTATGCTGAGAGCCGCAAGCGAATTCCGACAGCCGAACTCAACGAGTTCATGAAGAAGGTGACGGAGCGCAAGCACCCGCCGGCGCGTAAGGGCAAGTACATCAAGTTTAACTACGTGACCCAGAGTGAGATAGGTCCACCGACCTTCGTCTTCTTCGTGAACCATCCGACGCTGGTTGATAAATCGTACATGGGCTATATCAGCAATCAGATCCGGTCAACTTACGGGTTCGAGGGCGTACCCTTCCGAATGAAGCTACGCCGAAAGTAGTCTGGCATGGTCCTGGCGTAAGTCCGGGCCATTTCAAGAAGACTTTCGTACCTATCAATTGATCCCTGCCAGGTAACATTATCCAGCTCAGCGCCGATACTCCGAGTATGGCGAAAACTGCGGACCTTGATCAGACTCTCTTTGAGTTAGAAGCCAGACTCGATGTTTCCCGTGCCCAGCTGCATGATCTGGCCACCATGGGGGCGGTGGTAACTTCTATCCACGAGATCGATGCGGTCTTATCGGTCGTCATGGACATGTCTCTCCGTCTGGTTGGAGGCGAGGTCGGGCTTATTCTACTGAATGACGAGGGGCAGCTGAAACCGTCGGTCAGCTGGGGGCTAAGGGACAACTTTGCCCAGCGCCTGAAGTATCACGATGATCAGCAGTTGCTCTCATGGGTTCTGGAGAACCGAAAACCTGTCATCATGAACGAACTGGGTCATGTCGATCGGACCGGCGTGCATGTTCAGTCACTGCTGTGCCTGCCAATCCAGAACAGCGATACTGTTCAGGGCGTCATCTTGATCGTGAACAAAGGTGATGGCGGCCTATTCGACAATCAAGATCGTGAAATTCTGGAGTTGCTTACCAATTTCGCCTCGGTTGCGATCGACAATTCAAATCTCATCAAAGACAAGCTCCGACAGCAGGAGCACGAGCGCGAACTGGCCATTGCCCAGGAAATTCAACGGACCATTCTCCCACAGGACTTGAATTGCAATCCGGGCCTGGAGATTGGGGCCGCCTATTTTCCGATGGGGGAGGTGGGCGGCGATTTCTACGACATCGTCAACCTGGATGATAATCGCAGTGTCGTCATCATGGGCGATGTCTCTTCACACGGCGTTCCGGCAGCCCTGGTGATGTCGGCGGCTTCGGGAATAATCAAGACGATTCTGGACGAAAATCGAGACATCACCATCTCAGAGCTGGCCACCAAGCTGAACAATCTTCTGGCCAGGGAGATCGTCAAGGACCGGGAGATGTTCGTTACGATGTTCTTCTGCCAAATTGATCTTGAGAAGCGCCTTTTGACATATTGCAACGCCGGCCATTTGCCCGGGTTGTTTTGGGATGAGGAAGCTAAGACTACGCATGAACTGATGGTCGGTGGACCTATTGTGGGCCAATTTCCCGGGATCGAGTTTGAGCAGGGTGAGCGTAAATTGAACTCGCTCGATCGCTTGTTTCTCTTCACCGACGGTCTTACTGAGGCAGCGGATTCATCAGGAAATCTCTTCGGACGAGAACGAGCGGAGCAGGTTTTTGTGATGGAGGGGGCTTGGTCGCCCGCCGAGTTCTGCGTTCGAGTCAAGGAATGGGTCGATAAGTTCGCCGTGGGTTCGGCCGCCGAAACACACGATGATTTCACCGTCCTGGAACTGCGAGTGAGGTAAGCATGGCGGTTTATCAGCTGTCATATCCATCGATTGTCGCCTCCGAAGAAGACATGCTCGAGGCGGTCAAGAAAATGCTGAATGACAATGGCGTTACCGGTGCCGAGTCTCACAGTTTCCTTCTAGCTGTGTCGGAGGCCTTCACAAATGCCCTGATTCATGGCAATAAGTACGATTCCGATAAGACAATTGAAATGACGATCGAGATAAATAGTCGCTGCCTTTCAGCCGACATTATAGACCAGGGAGACGGCCCAATAGCTGGTATCCGGGCGAGGACAATGCCGGATACTGATTCCGAAGGTGGCCGAGGCATCGCCCTGATCAAGCACTACGCCAGCTCACTTGAGTTGGTGCCAATGCCGGGCGGTGGTCTGAAAGTCTCGATTAGTCTGATTAGGAAAGAACAAAGTTGTAATAGCGACGGCAATGTCCCATCACGGAGGTAAGTAGGATGGAAATCACAACCACGGAAGTTAACGATGTGAGAATCTTGGCCCTCAGCGGCCGCCTTGATCTTGCCAGTGGTACGGTTCTGAAGCAACAGGTCAAAGAGCACTTTGCCCAGGAAGCCCGTTCATTTCACCTGAATCTGTCCGGCGTCGAGTTCATCAACAGCTCCGGCCTCGGCACGTTGGTTTCGATCATGAAGGAAGTTCGGCTGCGCAAGGGTCGTTTGACGCTCTCGGATCTGGCCAGCTACGTCCAGGAGATCTTTGACATAACCCAGTTGTCACACATCTTCGAGATTTTCGGTACCCAGGAAGAGGCGCTTAACTCGTATCAGCCAGCAGCCCCGGTCAACTAACGGGAGCACGGACGGATCAAGCAGGCACGAAATCCCATACGGGATGCAAGAGAGTCGAATCAGCCACGTGGGAGCGGAAGAGAGTAAAATGAGCACACAGCCCTCAATCTTAGTTGTCGACGACGAACTGCTTGTTCGTGATCTACTGTACGATTTCTTCAACGATCAGGGTTGGCAGATCTCGGTGGCCGAGTCGGGATCAAAGGCACTCGGGATCCTTCAGAATAAGAAGATCGACATCGTTCTGACAGACCTGAAGATGCCGGAGATGGACGGCATGGACTTGACCCACAAGGTCAAGGAGGATTACCCTGGCTTGCCGGTGATGGTTATGACCGGTTATCCATCAGTAGAGAGTGCCATCGAAGCGTTACGAGCCAAGGCGGCCGACTACATCACCAAACCGTTCAATATCAATAAGCTGTTGAAAACAGTGGCTGCCGCGGTGGAGCAGGCAGAGAGTGAGAGGCAAGACGAAGCCGGTCATGATTAGTCCTGGACAATCCATACTAGTAGCGCACAAGGATGGGCCGTCCGGAGTTGATCTGGAGCGGGCAATAATGAGCTTTGGCCATCCGGTAACCACCGTTGCCGATTTGGCCTCATTGCGGGAGTGTCTGGCCCAGACCAATCACACTGTTTTGATGATCGATACTGACTTGCTCCCGCCGAACCCGTCATCGATCCTGAGCGAAATCGCCTCCGCCCAGGTCGACTTGGCGATCGTTGTGATCGCAGGGAATCCGTCGATGAAGTCGGTCGTAGAGGCTATCCGGGGTGGGGCATGCGACTACCTGGCCAAGCCTTACAATCTGGATCAGCTTGATCGATGCGTCCAGCGGGCAATCGCGGCTCATGAGCGATTCACACGTCGCTTGCAGCCCGACGCCGAACTCGTTGAGTAACGTTACCCCGGCCTCCGATCGAGCCATTTGAAGCAATGGCCGTCCAGGAGACGGTCATGATCAAGGGACCGTCAACATCTCCGGAACCGTCCTCCATACCTGACATAAGTTTTTTGTTGAATTGCGCTTAGCCGATCCCTATACCTCCTTAAGTATGGAAATAGGATTCGATGAAGAGGCTCTTGGGTCCCAGGGACGGGTCCCGAAAAAGGAAGTCGCTAATCACACCGGAACCAACGCCGATGCTGCGGTGGCGGAGATGACCGGGGACGCTTCCGAAATTGGGCAATTCGCCGAATCCTATGCCACCTTCAATCGCATTATCAATTCGCTCCAACGCAAGTATATTGAGCTCGAAGATGAGTTCAGCACTCAGAACAACGAACTAGTCGAGGCGAATCGCAAGCTCGTCGAGTTGTCTGAGAGGAATCTGGTCGCGACCGAATTCCTCAACAGCATTCTCAATTCGATATCGGCCGGAGTCGTCGCGGTCGATGAGAATCGCGTTATCACTCACGCTAATCCAGCCGCAGGCTTGATTCTCGGGCGCAAGGCAGAGGAGATACTTGGTCACCCGTACAACGAGGTGATGGATGTGGCCTCCGGGTCTCCGGCCAGTGCGGCCCGTACGGCTCAAACTGGGGAAGAGGTCGTCTCGGTCGAAAAGGAAGCCCGATCCAGTTCTGGTGCCCGGCTGCGGCTGTCGGTCTCTACTTCGGTCCTGCGCAACAAGGCGGGCGACGGCCGGGGAGCGGTCGAAGTATTTCAGGATCTGACCAAGATCAAGAAGATGGAGCAAGAGCTGGCGCGTCTCAACACCCTGGCCGCCCTCGGCGAGATGGCCGCGACCGTAGCCCATGAAGTGCGCAATCCGCTGGCTGGAATAGCAGGTTTTGCCGCCTTGTTGGAACGGGACTTGGACGAGACCGATCCTTGCCGACGCACCGTGCGCAAAATTATTCGAGGCGTAGAGACGCTCAATGAGACCGTAGGGACTTTGCTGAACTACACCCGCTTCAACGAAATCAGCCGAGTGGAAGTTGATTTCCCGCAATTTGTCGCCGATGTCATTGAGCGCTTCCGTGTCGACAACAACGACCGGCTCGAACACGTCACTATCGAGTGCAGTTCACCGGGTGACTTCTCCGCGACACCGATCAACCTGGAAATCGATGTTACGCTGCTCAGACAGGTGTTTTTTAACATCCTTTCGAACGCGGTCGACATAACCGATGGTCAGGGTCGGATCAGAATTGCCTCGCGAATACTTCCGGCGGGGGAGGCCGCATCCAGGTTTGGTGACAAAGTGCTCCTGGGTACCAACGAAACCATCGTTGAGACGACTATAGAGGATAACGGTCCCGGCATTCACCAGCATCATCGTGACCGTATCTTTGCACCATTCTTTTCGACTCGTTCGGGAGGGAACGGCCTGGGTTTGGCGATGGTCTGGAAGATTATGAAAGCTCATGGGGGTGATGTCTTTGCGTCCGATGCAGCCGCCTCGGGGGCTGTCTTTCATTTACTACTACCTGCCAGGATGGATATGGCTACAATGGAGCGACGGAAATGAAGTATTCGGTATTGATTGTCGATGACGACCGGCTTGTTAACGAGTTTCTAACGGAAACCCTGGACCGGGCCGGCTACGATTGCCATTCGGTACATTCCGGCGAGGAAGCGCTACAGGCTTTCGTGGACTCGCCCACGGATATCGTTCTTACCGATCTCAAGATGCCCGGAATCGACGGTATCACAGTGATCGATCAGATCAAGACGCACAATCCGGACACCGTCGTCATAATGATGACAGCCTATGGTACCATCCAGACAGCCGTCAAGGCGATCAAACTGGGCGCCTATGATTTTCTGCTGAAGCCGGTTCTTCCAGAGCCACTGGAGCATATCATGCGCCGGGCGGTCGAGATTCTGGAGTTGCGCAGTGAGAACAGCATTATGAAGCGCGACCTGCAAAAGAAATTTCAGGGCATTGTGGGCAAGTCCAGGGCTATGAAGGATGTCTTTGAGCTCGTCCAGTCAGTGGCTGTTGCCCGCTCGACGATCATGATCACGGGCGGTTCTGGTACCGGCAAAGAGCTAATAGCCAGAGCTATCCACAATAGCTCC
>CAZHDS010000098.1:0-12017 GCA_964531495.1 uncultured Ignavibacteriales bacterium | reverse complement strand
TGGAATCACTATACTCGAAGCTTCTCGTGGTTCTTGGGGGAGTGATCTTGTACAATCTGGTCCGTGTGCTTATTGGCGGCGGGGTTGGTTTCCTGCATCTGCTGTGGGCTTCGGTCCTGCCTGGCGCGATCTACACCACTGTGTTTGGTTGGTTGTTCTTCCTGTTCAAGGAGAACATCATCACCTGGCACAGGACCCGGCAGCTGTTCTAAGAGGAAATCATGGGATCACCCAGCATGTCCATCGAAAGCCGGCAGCACCTGGCCCTGGCCATTGTGGGCGTTGTTTTGTTGGTTCTCATCGTTGGTCTGATTAAGCTGCAGGTAGTGCATCACGCTGAGCTGGCCGAGCAGTCGGAGAACAATCGTCTGCGGGTTGAACCGATAATCCCGCGACGGGGCATCGTCTACGATCGCCTGGGTGACATCATCATCGATAACCGCTTGTCATTCACCGCCACTATAGTCATGTCCGATATGCACGAGGACAGCACTATCCCCAATCTCGGCGACTTGATCGGACTTGAGCCAACCGAGGTACGTCGTCGCTTGGATCGTAACCTGGTCAGTCGCTATCAACCGGCACCCATTAAGCGCGATCTTGATTCAGCCTGCGTGGCCATTATCGAAGAACAGGGTTGGCGCTTTCCAGGTGTATCGATCCAGATGGAGAATGTTCGGCGCTATCGCGATTCGCTCGGGGCGGAGTGCTTCACCGGCTATGTTGGGGAAGTGTCATCCGATGACATGACGCGCCGCGATTCGTCAGCCTACCGCTTGGGTAGTATGATTGGTAAGAAGGGTATTGAAAGGCAGTACGATGCTCTGGTCCGAGGCCGCGAGGGCACGGCCTATATCGAGTTTACGGCAGCTGGTCGTCGTCTTGGTCCCCTAAAAGGCAAAGAAGCGATTCCGGCCATCCACGGCGCTGATCTCACGCTGACGATCGATAGCCGTTTGCAGCGGGCCTGCGTTGCGGTGTTGGATACTTTCTGCTGTGGGGCCGTCGTGGCGATGGATCCTCGTACAGGCGGCATTCTGGCCATGACATCGTATCCGGGTTACGATCCGAACATATTCTCGTCAGTGATTCCCGACTGGCTGTGGGCGGAAATCACGACGGATAGTACTCACCCCTTGCTCAACCGACCGCTCGATGGACAGTATCCGCCCGCATCGACAGCCAAATTGGTGACTATCGGCGCTGCGCTGGAGAAGGGAGTAATTCGCGAATCAACTCGTCTCAGTCCCTGTCCCGGTGGCTATCAATTCGGCAATAGGTATTTTCGGTGTTGGAAGCCCTCGGGGCACGGCAGCATCGATGCCATTGGAGCTCTTGAGCAATCATGTGACGTATACCTGTATCAGGTGGGACTGAAGTTGGGCGTCGATGATCTCAGTGAGTATTACGGCGAATGTGGCTTCGGTGAGCCGGTAGGGATTGATCTGCCTAGCGAATCTCCCGGTCTGAATCCCAACACCGCGTGGTACGATACCAACTACGGTAAGAACAAGTGGACCCGCGGTTTGGTCCTCAACAATGCTATCGGGCAGGGGGAAGTGCTTTCGACGCCACTGCAGCTGGCCCAGTTCTACTGTGGCCTAGCTCATCCCGACGGCATTGTGTACCGTCCCCACCTTGTCTCGCGCATCCAGCATCCAGGTGGTCGCGTGGAGGTAGTCCGGCCGGACCAGTCATTCCGCCTGCCCTTCTCAGCGGCCACGCTCGCGACGCTCATGAAGGGACTCAGCCAGGTCGTCGAGGGTGAACACGGCACTGCGAAGCGGCTTCACAACGAGTACTATAGGGTTGGCGGCAAGACCGGCACGGCGGAAAATCCGCACGGTGACAATCACTCGTGGTTTGTGGGGTTGGCTCCACTGGAGGCCCCCGAGATCGTGGTCGCGGCCATCATCGAGAACGCTGGCCATGGATCCGATGTCGCCGCCCCTCTGGTGGGACAAATCATCGAGGTCTACATGAAGATTTGCCGTGGGACCGAAGATCTGGCCGCAACTGAGAGTGTGGCGGGCCAGTGAAACTAAGCTATCGAGAGCTGGATTGGAAGTTGATCGCGGCAACGCTTTTGCTGTCGCTGATCGGCATTCTTCTGATAATGTCGGCCCAGCACTACGCCGATTCCGCTTACAAGCAGGCGTACTTCTGGAGACAATCAATCTGGCTCGTTATTGCGCTGCTGGTTTTTGCAGCGGTGGTTCACACCCCTCTACGATTGTTCGATGCGAGTGCTTACGTTCTCTTGGGGATCACGGTCGTGCTGTTAGGGCTGGTGTTGATGGTGGGCTCCAGCCGCATGGGCGCGACGCGCTGGTTCGATCTTGGGATTATGAGCTTCACTCCATCCGACGTCGCCAAGCTGGCCGTGCTTCTGGCACTATCGCGATATTTCGCTTATTCGAAAAAGCCACCTGCTTCTAAACGCCGGCTGGCTATATCGGCTTTCATAGTGATCGTCCCGGTTGCTCTGATTCTGAGGCAGCCCGATCTCGGTACATCGCTCGTTTTCTGGGTGATTCTATTTTCACTCTGGTTTTGGTCTGGGCTGGCACCGGTCTACCTGGCCCTGATTCTCAGTCCTATCGCATCGCTGGTCACAGCCTCGCACTGGATACCGTGGGTGATCTATCTCGTGGTACTACTGGTCTTTCTGTTTTTGACGAGACCAGGGATGATCTTTGGCATTCTGGCCGTGGCTGCTAACCTGGCTGTGGGCACGGTGTTTCCGTTCATGTGGAATCGTCTGGCTGACTATCAGAAGATGCGGCTGCTGGCGTTCTTGGATCCCGCCCAGGACCCACGCGGTGCTGGCTACCAGATTATCCAGTCCAAGATTGCGATTGGGTCCGGCGGTTTGTGGGGGAAGGGACTCATGGAAGGATCTCAAGCCCGGTTGGATTTCCTCCCCGAGAGGCATACCGATTTCATTTTCTCGGTGCTTGGAGAAGAGTTCGGCCTGTGGGGCACTACACTCGTGTTGTTACTCTTTGGCTACATTTTCTATCGCGCCATCAGAATCGCCGCTCGGTGCCGGTCCCGATTCGCGTCGAACGTTGTGGCGGGTGCGGCGGCGTTGCTGCTCTTTCAGCTGTTCATCAACATCGGGATGACGCTGGGTTTCATGCCGGTTACCGGTCTGGCTCTGCCTTTTCTCAGCTACGGCGGCACCTCGCTGGTGTTGTCATGGCTGTTGATGGGCCTGATAGTTTCGGCCGACTATCGCTGGCAGGAGTACTGATCGGTGGTCCATACGAAACCGACTCAAAGCAAGTCCCCACTTCCTTCACCTGGTCGAGTTCTGCTAACACTGGCGCTGGGGGCTGTGTGCCTGAGTTTCGCGGCGATCTTCGTGAAAATGCTCGGGCAAGGACTCATGGGTCCGTCGGCGATCGGCTTCTGGCGTACTCTCATTGGTGGCGGATGTCTCCTCGCAGTGGCCGCGATCGGTCATCACCGATTGTCAATGTCACGGGAGTTGGTACTATGGTCAGCGTTGGCCGGATTCATATTCTTTACCGACCTGTTCTTCTGGCATCGTTCGATCATAATCATCGGCGCCGGCCTGGCCACGATCCTTGTTATGACCCAGGTCTTTGTCACGGCCATCTTGGGACGATTGGTTTTTGGCGAAAGGTTGAAGCTGTCGTTCTTTGTCTCGGCTTTCGCTGCCGTGGCTGGAGTAACACTGTTGATAGGGATGGGGAGCGAAATAGAGTTCAGTTCTGACTATCTCTGGGGAGCTGGACTTGGCCTCCTGACCGGAGTGTCATACGGAAGCTACCTGGTAACCCTCAAGAAAGTCGGGCACAGTTCCGTTCCGCCCGATTTCATTGTCTTCATGGGTTGGACCTCGCTGTTCACGGCCGGCTTCTTCCTTCTGACTTGCCTGATAGAAGGAGGCCCCATCAAGCCGCCCGACATGTACTCATGGCTGGTGCTGGTGGCGTTGGCCGTGGTCGTTCAAGCTCTGGGCTGGTGGTTCGTCACGCGGTCGTTGCCGCGTCTGGATGCTGCCCGGGGATCGCTGGTGATGGTTCTCCAACCAGTTCTCACAACGTTGTGGGGTTATTTTCTGTTCTCGGAGCTTCTGACCTGGCTGCAATTGCTGGGCGCGGCGATCACGCTGACGGCCGTCTACTACGGCTCCGTTCATAGAGCCCGGCTCCGTCAATAAAAAAAGGGACGGCTCACTAAGAACCGTCCCGGATAATATTCAAATCAGAACGTATCAGTCGACGAGGACTTTCTCCAGCCGTTCGGCGATATAGTCGACGTGCTCTGCCGTGATGACCAGCGGCGGAGAGATACGAATCGTGTGGCCATGGCTGTCGTTGGCGAGAATGCCGTAGTCAAGCAGCTTCCTACCGTAAACCATTGCATCCTGGTTCTTGACCTCGATGCCAATAAACAGGCCCTGGCCACGAACTTCTTTGACCTTGTCGGAGCGGGTCGCGATATCCTCAATACGGGACTTGAGGAGCTTTCCCATCTCGGCCGACTTGGCCGGAAGGCCCTCGTCCACAATAACGTCAAGAGCGGTGTTGCCCGCGACGCACGCCAGGGGATAGCCGCCAAACGTGGAACCGTCAGATCCCGGATGGAAAGCCATGTCCATCATGGCGCCGTTGGTCACAAAAGCTGACAACGGTACCAGACCGCCGGAGATCGCCTTGCCAAGAATCAAGCCATCGGGCACGACGTTCTCATGTTCGAAGCAGAACATCTTGCCGGTGCGGCCCAGGCCGACCTGGATTTCGTCAAAGAGCAGGAACAGGTCGTTCTTGTCGGAAAGATCGCGCAGTCCCTTCAGGAAACCCTTCGGCGGAGCGTACATGCCGCCTTCACCCTGCATCGGTTCGACCAGGATGCCGCAGGTGTTCTTGTTGATCGCCTTCTCGACGGCGTCAAGACTGCCATACTCGACAGCTGTGAAACCCGGCGTTAGAGGACCAAAACCCTCTTTGTACTTGTTGCTGGTGGAGAAGGAAATGACGGTGATCATGCGGCCATGGAAGTTATTGTTGAAGACAATAATCTCCTGCTTGCCGTCCGGAATCCCTTTCTGCTTCCAACCGTAGTAGCGGGCCATTTTGATGGCTGTTTCGACCGATTCCACGCCGCCGTTTTTCGGCAAGACCTTGTTGCCGTTCGATCCGAACCGAGTTCCGAGCTGAGGCACCAGTTTGGCCAGCTTCTGCAGGAACAGGGCCAGAGAGTCGGTGAACACTACATTGGAAATGACCGAGCCATAGTTGCCACGAAGCGCATCGACTAGAGCCTGAACGATTTTGGGGTGACTATGGCCGGGATTAGCCGCCGAATAGGCAGCCAGGCAGTCGAGGTATTTGTTGCCGTTGATGTCGGTCAGCCAGACGCCCTCGGCTTGGCGAACGACCATGTTGACCCGCCCGTAGTGGTGTGCGCCACACGCCGATTCTATATCCAGAATCTCCTGGTCAGAAAGTTGCGAGAATCCGTGGATAGTGTTCATGGTTTTTGTGTCGACCATAAGTATCACCTCACTTCGGGCAATAGGATTATGAGCCACGAGAATTGTAGGCTCGGTGTTGTATCAGGGCATCCAACCGAAGGGGCCGGAGCCGGAAGAAGATAATGCTTTAAAAAATAAACTCAAGGGGATTCGTCCCAAATCGGTCGGTTTTGGGCCAATTGGAGGGCTCAGACGAGGGTCCGAGGGAAGTACCGCAGATTCTCCTGCCACTCTGAGGCAAATGCTGGCTTCGACCACAAAATACGGGGGGCCCACGAGGAAAAGGGGACAGATCTAGCCGCCGATTCCCCTTGCTTTTTCGGTCGACTTCGCTATTATCCTGATTCAACCTGCTTTTGGAGAAAGAGAATGCCCAGAGTTCGAGACAATGTCCAAATCGGCCCCATGGTCTGGCGGATGAGAGTTGAAGTCCCTCGCCTGGTGGCCAAGGCCAAAGCTGGCCAGTTCGTGATTATCCGCGTCAATGAGAGCGGCGAACGGGTGCCCATGTCCATCGCCGGACTGGACAAGGACAACGGCCTCCTGACGATAATCTACCAGGTGGTCGGCAAGACTTCCGGTGCCATGACGACGGTCCCAGCGGGCGGCGAAATTTCTGATTGTGTTGGTCCTCTGGGAATTCCAACCCACACTGACAATTGGGGGACAGCTTGCGTGGTTGGCGGTGGTATCGGGATTGCCCCGATCTATCCGATCGCCCAGGCCTTCAAGGAGGCTGGCAACAAGGTTATCAGTATCATCGGCGCGCGCTCCAAGGATCTTCTGTTTTATGAAGAAGAGCACAAAGCGGCCTCGGACGAACTCTATGTTTGCACGGACGATGGCTCTGTCGGTCACCACGGCTTTGTATCGGACGTCCTCAAGAAGCTTCTCGATGACAAGGTCGGTATTGGCTTCATCATGGCTATCGGTCCGGTCCCTATGATGAAATTTGTCGCCAACCTGACGCGTGGTTACGAAGTCCCGACCTGGGTATCGCTAAACCCTCTGATGATTGATGGTACCGGCATGTGCGGTGGCTGTCGTGTACAGATAGGCAAAGAGACCAAATTCGCTTGTGTCGATGGACCTGATTTTGATGGCCACCTCGTTGATTTCGATCTACTCAGTCGGCGCCTGGGGGCCTACAAAGAGCAGGAACGGTCAGCGATGAAGCGCTGGATTGACAAGCCTGGATGCAATCTGGCGAAGGCAGTGAAGAACTTCAAGTACCCCGATGAGGCCTAGACGCCTGAGGGCATTCTTGTTTCTCAATGGTTGTACGGTTGCATAGTTGGAGCATGGTGTGGTAGAGAAGATTCCGAAAAAACAGAGAATGAAGGTCCTGCGGCAGGAAATGCCGCTGCAGGATCCGAAAGTGCGCGTCACGAACTTCAACGAAGTCCCGTTTGGGCTGTCCGAAGAGCAAGCCCTGATTGAGGCCTCACGGTGTATCGAATGCAAGAAGCAACCGTGTGTCGGCGGCTGTCCGGTCGAAGTTGACATCACCGGCTTCATCGATCTCATCCTGCAGAAGGAATACTCTGCCGCGGCCCGAAAGATCAAAGAAACCAACTCCCTGCCAGCGATATGCGGCCGGGTCTGTCCCCAGGAGGAACAATGCGAGGCGGTCTGCATCATCGGCAAGAAAGGCAAGCCGGTCGCGATCGGATATCTTGAGCGGTTTGTGGCTGACTGGGAACGCGAACACAATGAAGTCCAGTTGCCTGAGATCGCTCCGCCGACCGGACGCAAAGTCGCTATTGTTGGGGCTGGCCCCGCCGGATTGACGGTCGCTGGTGATCTGGTGAAGCTTGGTCACGACGTCACTATCCTCGAGGCTCTTCACAAGCCAGGCGGCGTTCTGGTATACGGTATTCCGGAGTTCCGCCTGCCGAAGGCAATCGTCAAGGCCGAGTGTCAGGTCATGGCTGATATGGGCGTAAAGTTCCAGAACTCGACCGTGATCGGCAAAATCGATACTATCGATGAGCTTTTTGAAATGGGTTACGACGCGGTTTTTGTCGGCACCGGCGCTGGTTTGCCAAACTTCATGGGCATTCCCGGCGAGAATCTGATCGGAATTTACTCCGCCAACGAGTACCTGACCAGATCCAATCTCATGCGGGCCTATGACTCGACAAATAACGATACACCCATTATTCGGGGCAAGAACATCGCCGTACTCGGTGGTGGCAATACCGCCATGGACGCTGTTCGTACTGGGTTGAGACTCGGCGCTGATAATGCCTATATCGTTTATCGCCGCAGCGAGACAGAGATGCCTGCCCGTATCGAAGAAGTCCATCACGCCAAGGAAGAGGGGGTGCAGTTCCATCTCCTTACGACGCCCATCAAGTTCATTGATGATGGCGATGGCAAGGTCAAGGCGATGGAATTGCTCAAGATGGAGCTCGGTGAACCGGATGCTTCGGGACGGCGCCGACCGGTTCCAATCGATGGTTCCAACTACATCATGGAGGTCGATTTGGTCGTTGTTGCTATCGGAAACTCATCCAATCCCTTGATTCCGGCGACCACGCCGGGATTGGAAACCAACCGGTGGAACAACATCGTGGCTGACGATGACACCATGCTAACTTCGCGTAAGGGCGTTTATGCCGGTGGTGATATCGTAACCGGTGGCGCGACCGTTATTCTGGCCGCCGGAGCGGGCAAGAAGGCGGCCCGGGCGATGCACAAATACTTGATGGAAGAAGTGAAGAAATAGCGCTCGCCATAGAAGCAATACTCGAAGCGGGCTCCATTGGGCCCGCTTTTCTATTGGGTAGTGACATGAGTAGGATTGACTCAAGAACGATCAAGGAGCTTGCCCGCGAGTGCGGTTTTGATCTATGTGGCATAGCAGAGGCGGCTGCTTTGCCGAAAGCTGAGAGCCGGTACCGCGCTTGGCTTGCTCAGGGTCGGCAGGCTGGGATGGCTTGGATGGTAAAGCACGCTGATCGCCGAGCGAATGCATCACTCCTGGCCGATGGCCTCCGGTCTGTCATAATGCTCGGCCTGAACTACTACCAACCCGATACATCCGAACTTCCTCACGGCCACGGTCGCGTATCTCGCTATGCCCGTGGGAGAGATTATCACAAGGTCATGGAAAAGATGATGGGGGAGATGATTGCCCGGATCGAAAACCACCTTGATCGTGAAGCCGTCTCCCAGTCGCCGCCCCAATTCTTGCGCTGGGTGGACTACGGCCCGCTGCTTGAAAAGGCGTATGCCGAACAAGCCGGGCTCGGATATGTCGGCAAGTCCGGCTTGCTAATCAACCGCCAGCTCGGCAGCTGGTTCTTCCTGTCCGAGATCGTGACCTCGCTGCAGTTGGAACCGGACCGCATCTGGTCCGGGGAGCACGGTCGTTGTGGCTCGTGCCGACGTTGTATTGACGCGTGTCCCAGCGGAGCCATCACTGAGGATCGGACGATCGATGCCCGGCGGTGTTTGTCATACCTGACGATTGAGCACAAGGGGGAAATTCCCAGTGAATTTGCCATCGCGATGGGATCGCGACTATTTGGGTGTGACCTATGCCAGGAGGTCTGCCCCCACAACGAAAAGCGGCAGAAACTGACGACCTGCCGGGCGCTTCTGCCAGAGTTAGGCGTGGGGGAGTCTCTATCCTGCCACAAGATTCTTGCTATCGGAGATGAGAAGGAATTCCTCGAGCTGACCGCTGGCACGCCCCTGATTCGTCCGAAACTGGCCGGACTTCAACGCAACGCCCGCATTGTCCTGGCCGATGAGGACACCGACAGCAAAGAACAATAGGGGAGAGACAGGCAGGGCTGCCTTCCACGGGCCGCAAATCTAACTTGCCAAATACGCTCGCACCCATCATTATCCCTTATGGCAAAGATATCACCATCACTCTTGGGCGCTGATTTTGCGCGTCTCGCCGATGAGGTCAAGGACACCGAACAAGTAGGTGCCGACATGCTTCATCTCGACATAATGGACGGACATTTCGTACCCAACATCTCTTACGGTCCGGCCGTGGTCGCCACCGTCAACCGGCTGACGGATCTGTTTCTCGATGTCCATCTGATGCTATCCGAACCGGAGAAGTACTTTGAAGCCTTCGTAAAGGCCGGAGCCGACGCGATTACTTTTCACATTGAGGCCCGGCCACAACCAGGGGAAATGTTCGCGAAATTGCGGCGTCTGGGGGTCAAGACTGGTCTGTCACTCAATCCAGATCATGGGGCTGATATGGTCCTGCCGCATTTGGAGCAGGCCGACTACCTGTTGGTGATGTCGGTTTTTCCGGGCTTTGGCGGACAATCGTTCATGCCCTCGGCTCTCGACACAGTTGCCGCCGCCCGAAAACAGATCGCGCAGGCTGGGTTGAGTACTCAGATCATTGTCGATGGCGGGGTTGATGCAGGCAACGCCGCCCAGGTCATTGCGGCCGGCGCCGACATTCTCGTCATGGGTAGCGCCTTCTACGGCGCGGCTGATCGAAAGGCTCTCGTCGAGAAGGTCCATAAGCTCTGAGGATCTTTGGCCTTGATCGGCCCGATTGTTGTTTGTATTCTGTGACGCTCCCGGATCGGTTTGGCTCAACGGGGGTACAAGAATAACGAAACGATTGTCTGTCGGATAATGAGAAGGACACCATGCTCGCTGGGTATTTGACCGCTACTTCAGTCGATTTGGCTCGGGTGAAAGAACTCAAGGGGGACATCTATCTCTATGATAAGATGACTTTTGCCAACCGCGATTTCTCCGATTTTGCGTCGATATTGGCCTTGTACCTAAAGAAGATTCGCGGCGCGGCTGACTCTCTGGTGATAGGTGTGGCGGGTCCGGTGCTAGATAACCGGGTCAAAACCACAAATCTGCCTTGGACTATATCAGGGCCGGAACTCGAGTCCACATTCTCGCTGCTTAGGGTACGCCTCGTCAATGATCTGGTGGCTGCTGCCCACGGACTGTTCTTCCTGAAAGAAGACAAGTTCTACACTCTCAATAAGGGCCTTCCGCTGCGGCAGGGGAACATCGGATTGGTGGCCGCTGGTAACGGTTTGGGCGAGGCCATCATCACTTTTGATGGGGTCCGGTACCGTCCCTATGCCTCTGAGGGCGGTCACGCCGGATTCACCCCAGCGAACCAACTCCAAGTAGAGTTGTGGGAGTATATCTATGGTATCTTGGGTACGGTTGAAGTCGAGGATGTAGTCTCTCTGCCTGGACTGGAACGGATCTATCGTTTCACGGTAGAGCGCAATCGGGGCGTTATCGCCGATTGGTTCAAAAAGTCTCGAGACAAATCGAATGCCATCATAGAGCAAGCCCTTTCCGGATCAGACCAATCAGCGGTAGACACGCTCGACCTGTTCATCGACGCCTATGCCGGTGAAGTGGCCAACCTCGCTCTCAAAGGCATGACCCTGGGCGGGGTTCATCTGACCGGACAAATCGCCCCGCGAATACTGACCCTGTTGGATGACGGACGCTTAGTACGGCAATTCAAGCGCAAGGGCAAGATGGAGTCGCTTCTCGCCGGCATACCGATAAAGGTCGTCCTCGACAGCAAGGCTGCTCTCCTCGGAGCCGCAGCCATGATCATCAGTCAGAAGAGATGAAAGACGCGACGATCTTCCTTGCCGGAGATTATGATCGGCAGCAAGCCCGGTTCTACAAAAGTCTGTGCCATGGTCGGTTTACTGTCGCAGCCGATGGCGGATTTCGCTTCTTCTCGATCACTCGCACTCAGCCAGATCTGCTTATTGGAGATCTCGACTCCATCGGAGAGGATGGCCGTCGTCTGCCGGACGGGCTCACCATAATCCAGTATCCCCAGGACAAGGATCGAACCGACGGTGAGCTGGCCTTGGCCTATTGTCTGGACAATGGCGCTCGTTCCATCGATATCGTTGATCCATCTTGCGGCCAAATCGATCATCTTCTGGGCAACCTCATGTTGCTAGAGCGAGCGTCGGGCGTGGCTGATCGTACTCGCATCAGAATTGTCAATCATCGGCATGAAGTCAGGCTGGTCTCTGATGCTGCCTGGACCATTGACGGACATCCCGGCGATGTCATCTCAGTGATCCCACTATCCAGCCGGATCCGCTTGAGCTGCACCGGAACGGATTACTTGGCTAGCCGAGTACTTATCCGGCGCGGTCAGACAATTGGCCTGCGGAATAGCCTGGCGAACCGCCGAGCCCGCCTGAGCGTAGAAGGTAAGGCGTTCGTGGTGCACGGTTTTGGCCGCCCAGATTGAAGTTCGCCGGGAATACGGTATTACCGGTTTACGATCTTGACAAATGCGGATTAGGTTATATATTCCGGTCGCGCTGGCGGTAAGACTAACGGGTCTTGGGTCGGTGCCGAACTAGTTGATGTTCTGGGACATCGTCCAATGGTAGGACACACGGCTCTGGACCGTGGTATCGGGGTTCGAATCCCTGTGTCCCAGCTTAATATCACTTGCGCTCCCTTCAACAAGCAAGTTGAAGGGTTTCTTGTATGTGGGACAAAGGGT